>JABEUP010000272.1 GCA_013044365.1 Acidimicrobiaceae bacterium | reverse complement strand
TTCAGACATAGATTCGCTGCTCAGAATAGTAAAAAGCTCTCTACGGGTCGTTCAGGAACCTGAACTCCGGATTAATAATGGCTGGTAGACATAACAAATTACAGATTTTGGTGGGTTAAGTTCAGTTTAGTGATGGCCGACAGCTTTGGCGAAGCGTCCATCTTTGGTCTCCATGGTGGCAAGGTGCATTCGGTCAAGTTCATGGCGTACGTTGCGCCAGCTATCACCAGTGCCGTTTTCTATCACACGCATAAGTAGTAATTCGAGCCAGCAGAGCTGTATGTGGCTTCTGATCCGGTCCTCTCGATGATGAAAGACCGGACGTGGTCCGAGTGTTCCCTTCGCGTCCCGTCAGCCTCTTTCTAATTCGAGTAGTTGCTTGTAGGCGAGTGCTAGATCAGCGGCACTAAGGCTGTGGTCACTGGTTCGCAATAGCCATTTGTCGGTGAGGGGTCCGCGAAATTTGCTCCTGCAGTCCTGCGATATATCCTGGGTGCATCGATCGTCGGGAATGCCGAGCTTTGATTCATTTGATGGCCAGAGTCTCCATCACCCACAGGACATTCTGATGGTGTGCGGCTCAAGTACGTGGATACGCCCATTGAATTCGATATTCTCGCGATAAATCAGGCACCATTTTCATCGTCGGATTCCACGTCCGGCGCGCTTGGGATTGAAAATGAAATCGTTAATAAGAGGCTCGCCTGATACCAAAACGTACTTTGCGCCACTGGCAAGCGCTCTCGGATTAAAATAGTCAGAATTTGCCTTGATGAGCGAAGGATCGAATACTGCAATGTCGGCTACCGCTCCCACGGCCAGTTTGCCGCGCCCAGCAAGTCCAAAACGCTCCGCAGCCCTGGTCGACAAGTGTTCTGCAACACACGACCAATTGTTCGAAGGATTTCTCAGGTAGTGTTCCGCCGAAGCTGCAAAAGCTCCCCAACCCCTTGGATGTGGAAGATCCCCATAGTAGATCCCATCCGAACACCCCATGTGTCGATAATCGTCAAGGAACCATGACATGTCCTCATTGGTAAAGTTGCGCCTGCCTATCAAAGTGTTTACATTTAGCCGTGACTTTATCAAGAGATCACACACCAAATCGCCCACCTCTCGATTGGAGGCAACGGCTGCTTGAGAGAGTGTCATCCCAACAAAGCGAGCATCACCAGTATCTTCAACAGAGGATATGGTAATGAGATTCGCAGCTGCGCTTGCTTTTTGTCCTACAATCTGCCGAGCTTTCTTCTCACTCAATGCCTTGATGGTGACATCTGGCCCCTGGGATTGCAACTCGACTGGAACTGCTACCATAGCCAGCAGAGAACTGCCTTTTGTGTAGGGGTAGGAGTCAAATGATATGTCGCAATCGTTGGCTTCTGCCTGTTTCAACAGGATGCTGGCTTCTTCGGCCTTACCCCATAGATGCGAGATATGGCCAGCGACCCCACTTTGCACCAAAATGTCTACAAACTCCGATATTCCATCGGCAAGCTTGTCGCCGTATCCTCGAATATGAGAAACATAAATACGGTTGCGGTCTTTGAGGATTCTGCAAAGAGCAGTTAGTTCAGGTATCGAAGCAAAGCCACTTGGCACATAATCCAACCCCGATGACATTCCTAGAGCACCCTGATCCAATCCTTGCAGAAGTTTGTCACCCATCTTCCTGAGTTCGGATTCTGTCGCCTGCGAACGGGATAGACCCATAGCTTCATAGCGTAAATTGCCGTTCGGAATTAGACAACCAACGTTCAAGTACGCCTCGGAATCCACCAAATCCAAGTAGTCAGACAATGATTCGAGTCGGACGGGTAACGCTATTCCATCAATAGCAGGGAAGTACCGAGACATGTATGCCATTGAGCGACTACTGACTGATGAAGCAGAGCAACCATCTTGGCCGACGATGAATGAAGTGATGCCCTGACGGAGCGCTGCCTCAGCGAGTGCCGTGTCAAAAACGGCCCATTCTCCGTGGACGTGTGCATCTATTAGTCCAGGAAGAATCACACAATTAGTTGCATCGAGTACTTCAGTAGGAGTCTCTTTTGGTAGTAGATTTCCAATCGCTGAGATTCTTCCTCTCTCAACGAGAATATCGGTTTGAACAGCTCCGGCTTTTGTATCCAAAACGGCGCTTCCGCCGTGAATCAAGAGACGTTGACTCATGAGTTATCGCCCAAACGTGGACTTATAGATACTGATTCCATGCTCTTCCAGAAAGCGCTGAGATGCCGTTGAGATCCCTTGTCCCAGCTACCTCCACCCCATATTGCGATTGCGTTGCGCAAGCGGCGGCAAAATGCCGGGGTAAATTCACCTCGCGCGCTGCCGCGACTTTCTGACACGGGATACGGACAAAGCCGAAACTCGCATTTTCCCGAGCATTCACGAAAGAGAGCGCTGCGGTGGCTCGTACTCCTGATGCATTCGGGCAGTCGGTCAGAAGTAGACCACAGCTTTGCTAGTTCTGAACCTGCTCGTTCAGTCGCCGAGTCGTTCATTTTGCAGAAAATTAGATTTAACAACAAAACAAGATCGCCCACCAGCACCAGGGTCTCTCCAGCGAGATCAAAATAGTCCTTTTCAAGCACCTCAGACTCAACTAGCCAAAGGGCTTGAGTTTCGGAAAGTCGACCTTGTACAGCTGCCAATGCTAGTCGAGCGGCCTCGCTTACAAATGGATGTTGGTCCGATTTGCTTGCCACTTCCAAGGCATGTAATGCATTGACCTGATTTGGATTTTGGAGGAGCCGGTAGGAGATGGCATGTATGAGGTTGATCCGCGCATACCAAAAACGAGGACGTTCCTGGAGGATGTCTAGCAGACTTTCACTGACAGCTAATCGCGGCTCAATCTTGGATGCAATCTTGTAGCCACGGGCCAGTGACTGTTCCAACCAAAGTGGATCCGGTGCCATGCTTGCGAGTGCTCTCATGCTTGCCAACATTTCTTGAACCTTCTCCTGGTCATTAGGTGAGACCTGGTCGGCCAGCGATGGTAGTAGCCATGCCAATACCCCGGCAGACAGATAGTCTTTTACAATCTGGCCCCGATGCAGTTCATTAGCGGTGCTAGTAAGGATTTTGCTGAACTTGTTTCCTAGCACCCGGTAGGTTCGGTCACCGCTGGACGCGAGAGCTATGGCCGCATTCCAACGAACGGGAAAATTCGGATCCTGAGTGTACGTCCAGAGCACCCATAGCGCTTCATCACTCGGGGAAAGTTTGAGAAGTTCGATTAGAGCCTTTTTATCCGCCTGAGACAAAGTTTGCCTTGTTTCCACTAAGCGCTTGGCAATATTCCACCACCGCTCCTGACTCACGCTCGCTGTATGCCAAGTCAGCCAGCACATGGCCAACCCGAGAATCTTTGAAGGCTGAATACTCTCCATAATCAGCTTCATTAATTGGCCAGAGACCGCTTCGACGAACTGGCCATCGACCTGTCCGTCGTCGGCTATTCCACTCATTATCAGAACCCTAAACTGATGAGACAGCCTGACGCGATCCGCGAGCACAAGCCAATTCTGAAAGTTAGTACGGTAGTATCTCGAAGAGAAATAATCCTCTATGAGACCGTGACGGAAGCGTAGCGCAGCGCTGGTCCCCACCCGATGCAATAGGCCAACTTTCAGGCCGATGCGAATTCCCTCCTCTACTTTTAGATCTGAGCCAACCGTATCACCGGGCAACGGTTCAGTAGATCCAACCGAACCCTCGGATCGGCCTTGCAGCGTCAATGCTGCAGAAAACTTGGAAATTCCATCCTTGACCGATTCTGAATCCACAAAATAATTGGAGCTATCGACCAGCGCCCACCGCAGAAACTCGTTCATCAATGCAACCTGCCCCTGAATTGGGACTGGCCAGGCTGTAGATAGAGCGGTCTCGTCGCCGGAAATTCGAGAAATGAGATTCAAATAGAATGGGGTGCGTAACTCGGGTTGCAACCATGCCGCTAGCTCGCTTGAGACATACTGCCTTTCTCCGACCTTGTTCAGGAACTCAGCGCATTCATCGAGGTCAAGAGGTTCAAGATGAAAGCTAGAGAAATAACCAAGTTTGGATCCAACACTCCAGGTGCGTGCCGCAGCAACTAACAGAACCCCACTTTCACAAGCTAGCCGACACGCCTCTGCGAGATCATTTTCAAGCTCGACTGCATCCATGCCTAACCCAAACTCGTCTAGACCGTCGACAATGCATACGATCCTGGCCGCCCGGATCAGGTACCGCCACAATGCGTCGGATTCGTCAGATCGTCTTAAGTGGACATCCGTAGCACCACGAAATTTGTCTGCAACAAGTTTCAGAAGATTGACTTCACGCAATCCCGATATGTTGATCTCGACAGGCACGAATTGACTAGAGGATAGGCGAATCGCCAGCATCCTCAATAAGGTGCTTTTCCCAGTACCAGATTCGCCCTGAATAATGATCGGCACCTGGATATCTTGGGCAGTCAAGTCCTTGAAAACTTCTTCCAGCAGTTGTTTTTGAGATTTGGTTGGAGATGTAAGAAACCTTGGATCCAGAGGATTACCATTACGCTCCCTTGTTCGGACATTTCGACGGTAGGCTCTCAAAGCCGAGGAGCGGGACCGTGCGATTAGAGAAACATAAGCCGACAGCCCTACTAGCAGCAAGATGCTAACGTTCTCGGCATAACCACACCCAACTGGATAACGAGTGCATATCAAGTTCACCCGAGTATTAAACGAAATGGTAACACCTGCAGCGAGGGCAAGAACAACAACTAAGCCAACCAAAACTGGCGAATTCCATCTCGCCCACAAGTAGCAGCGACGCGCCGATTTACGCACTTGACTTGCCAGGCTGGCAGCCTTCAGTTGCGTGGCACTTCCCGTCATCTCCATTTATTCATACTCATGTTTCTCGACTACCCAATTTCCACAGCGCATAACCCTTGCTACGTCAAGTGAAGTGCCGTTTAGAAGCACGAGGTCAGCCCTATATCCCGTCTCAATTTTTCCTCGGTCCTCCAGCCCAATAGTCCTAGCGGGACCGATTGTCGCTGCGCTCACCGCCGTAATCAAATCGATACCAGCCTTGGTTACTGACGACTTGAGAATGCCTGATAGCGGAAGAGCTGTACCGGCAAGTTTGCCGTTGTCTTTGAAAACCACGGCTCCATCGTCCATTTCGACAAGCCGATCGGATACTAAGGCGATATGCTTACCTTCACCCTCGACTCCAAGGCAGTCGCTTACAAAAATCGGAACGCCAGATATTGCGTGATTGACAAAGTATCTCACTAAACAAGGGTGCACGTGGCGACCATCAGCAATAAGCTCGCAGCTTACTTTTGGCGACTCCATCAGGGCTAGTAGCGGACCCGGCTGTCGGGCGAAAAGGGAAGGCATGCCATTACCCAGATGAGTAGCAACGGAGGCTCCGGCATCAATTGCCGACCTTGTCTCCTCGTACGTGGCATCGGTATGTCCTATAGCGGCAACGACTCCCTCTCTGACCAAAAAGCGAATCGCGTCTAGGGCGCCTGACAGTTCAGGTGCTAAAGTCACCATTCTTATCGTGCCCTTCGACTGCTCCAACCAATGGGAAAGAAGCCCGAGGTCGACGGGACGTACAAAGCCTTCCCGGTGGGCACCTCGGCGAGCAACCGAAATAAACGGCCCTTCTAGAAATACCCCATCGATGATACCTTCGCCAGTCAGAGTAGCTAGCGAAGCTATTGCCCGGCTCGTGTCTTCGGTATCGGACGAGACAAGACCTGCCACCAAGGACGTAGTACCACGTGCACGGTGGGCAAGTGTGGCACGCCTGGCAGATGCGAATCCAGCTCCGAAAGAATCGGGTCCGAAACCATGGCAGTGAATGTCTACAAATCCCGGGATTACCAGGCAACTCGAAGGTACTCTAAACGCGGATGAATTTCCACTTGTATTGATCCGGATTTCACCAATTCTTCCATCGTCGATCTCGATCAAGACGTCCTTTTGGATTCTGCCACCAATCAGAACGCGATCTGCGAATATCGTTTCGGCCATCACTGGTTCAACAGAAGACCTTCAAGGATTGCTCCATGAAGGGTTGCTAAATCTCCGTATTTAGAGATACGAATCTCGGGTACTTTATGAAAAGACAGGCTCCGCTCCAAAGCCTGCGTAAGAGGTTCCAGTAATCGTTGACCAGCCAACGCAAGTCCACCCGAGAGTACGACACGTTCCGTGCCAAGGACGGAGCAACTTGCCTGAAGACCGAGGGCGAGCGCGTCGGTAGCCTGTTTCCAGACTTCGCTTGCGACGCAATCTCCAGCGTCAGCCCGCTTTGCAATTTCCGTAGCCTCCAGACCAGCCTTTCCGGTGCCTTCGGCGTAGCGAGCCGAGATGGCAGGCCCGGAGGAGACAGTTTCGAGGCAACCTATGGCGCCGCAGGAGCATTCTCTGTCTGATCCAACGTTAATATGCCCTATTTCACCCGCATATCCTTCTCCGAACAAAACTCGGCCGTCGGTAACAATGCCTGCTCCTATTCCAGTGCCGATCGAGACTGCAATCCCCTGGGAGCAGCCATTCAAGAAACCGGTTTCCACTTCTGCTCTCAATGCAGCTCGCACGTCATGGGTAATGCGAACTTGCACCATGAGCAACTGGGAGAGTTTCGGAACCCAGTTGAGGTCGCTCCAAGGAAGATTGGCGGAACCAATAAGCTCCTGTCGTTTCTCGTCAACGATCCCTGGGAGTGCTACGACTAATAAGGAAGGTTGATGTCCACCAGGCGAGTTCCAATGCTCGAGATACTGTGCGAAATCGGCGACCAACTTAACGAAATCGGCTGAATCAACTCCACTATCTATTGGGGAACGCGCTACCTGGCTGAGTTTGCCTTCCTTTGAAAGAACAACTCCTCTTATGTTTGTAGCACCGATATCGATCGCGGCTATATCTGGATGATAAGCGCCACGCCAGGTGTCAAGCGCCGACAATTTAATCGCTCCAACCTCGCTTTTGTTTCCAGGCATTACAGCACCACGTCGATAGAACCGTTGTACCACATTTGATCTATTTCATCCTATAC
>JABEUP010000048.1 GCA_013044365.1 Acidimicrobiaceae bacterium | reverse complement strand
GGCATAAGGCCTAACTGTCCGCACAGCACTCAGGCTGCTAAGCCGGGAACTCCAGCCTTAGCCGTGCGGGGAAAATTCAATCTTTCAAGACCGAACCAGGGGTCAAAACTCGACTAATTGACTGGGCGAGTGGAGGTCCGGACTATCAAAAGAGCTCCGGCTAATTCGCGGGTCCGAAGATACGAGTCTCTAGTTTTGCTATAGTTATCGGCTGGTATAGATGTGCAGAAGTGCGACTTTAGGGTGAGTGCCGTAACCCCGGTTTGTGTTCATGCTTCATTGGCACGGAGAAGGTCCCCGACTGGATGCGCAACGAGAACCAAAACCTTGATATCTTGGATCGCTAGCTTGATCACAGCACGGTTGCGTTGTAACTGATCTGCCTCAACAGTGGTTCCTTCTATGTCGGTAGAAAAGCCAAAGTATCGCCAGTCGGACCACAGTTCACTCTGCACGCCTGGCAACCTGGTGCGACAGACTATAAGCATTTCGACCGTTGAAGCTGGTCTCAGCGAGAGCATCTCCGCCATTATGAGGTATCGGGGATTTTACAATTCTGGCCACCCTCACCCATTCCCTCTACTGCCTCTTTTAGCCCCTAGTGTATGACGTAATCGCCATGGAGTATCGGACGTCGAGCTCACCCAACACAGATATCGACTCATCAGACCAGTAGCTGGAGTCGGTGCAATCCGCGATCCTTTATCTGCCTCGGCCCTAATCGCTCGAGCGATGGACCCCGCTGTGACACTTAGTGTAACCGAAATGAGCACCTTGTTTCTTGATTCCTTACACCTCGCCGATCCTATAGTCGATGTCGACGATCTGTCAGCTGTCCTTCGATCCCGCTCCCATATCCCATACCCGCCCAAAAGCGGCATCTAGAACCGAGTCCAGATGTTGACGTTTCCGAAACTGAATGACCGGAGAAAGTTCCCCACGGTGAAAGGGGTCAACGCCTCAATTGCTCCATAAATAGCGCACGCGTCTGGAATGTTGGAATAGGTGATGTCCAGTGAATAACGAGATAAGTATGGTCAGCGATGCCAGCAAGAAAGCGGCAACTGCGAAATGATCAGAGAGGGCCGATAAGCCAATTGGGACTAGAAGGGTGGAAAATATTGAGATGACGGTCGACGATATCGTTCTTCGCTTTTTTTGCTCTTCCGTCATCAGTGCTTTGCCATAACCGAGACGGAATATGAGTTGGACTAGTGAATTACATACGAGACTTGCGATTGCCACTGCGAGACTCGTAAAAACATCAATTGTCGGCAGTTTACCCATCGCCGACGAGGCGAAAAGGACGGAAAGTACCCAGAAACAAAGCAAGAGAGGAATTGCAGCAATAAGACGTGAATACCATACCTTGCGAAGTGACACAGGAGCAATGAACATTAGTGGCAATCCTTTTGATCCTGTGAGGGAAAGAAGTTGAGTGCTACCCAAGTTTCCACAGACCATAGCCACGCCTAACATCCACATCTGTCGTTGAAAATAGGTGAAAAACAACAGCATCAGTAGCAAGAAAACATATTCTAAACTTTTCCGCCTGTACAAAATAGCGTCCACCCAATAAAACAGCCCGGTAAGGCCCTGCGGAGCAGCCTTTGATTGGTAGATCTTGCTACCTGACTTGTCGTTCAAGGGAGTGACAGATTCTTGTGTCTGCAAAGTGACTACTACTCGCAACGCGTAGCCACCTAGGCCGAGGAGGACTGCTGCGCCTATCAAGGGAAGTGAGCGAGAATCCAGTCTTGCGAGGATGAGTATGGGCTGTCCGATCGAACTGAGCCAAGCCGGCTTTTTCAGATTAAGGACACTGAGAATGAGCATTCCGAAGGCAAATATCATGCCACCAATAGACGCGATTTTTTTTTGCGGTTGTTTTACTGTGATCTCCTTCACCACGATCTCGATGAGAGCAGAACAGCCAAAAGGCATGCCGAAAAAGAAAATGAAAGAGACTGGAAAAAGAACCAGGCCGCCCCATAGCGACACCCGGATCGCCATCAAGACACCTAGGACTAATGAAACAATAAAGGTCGTGATTAGCGAGTTAATGCTCTGCATCAACAATACCCAAGCCGATTTAGCGGGAAGGGGGAGGGGAGAAATTCCAATGATGCCCTGAGTAGTGGCAAATTTAAGAGACTGGTAGCCTAGGATGGCTTGTCCTATGCTGAGTACCAGCATATAAAGTATGCCAATACCCAAATGTCTTTTAAAACTGTTATTGGCTCCAAAAAAAGCAGCGAATACAAATAGCATTTGCGCTATTACCGAGCTGACTAGAGGGAACCACTTCTGAAAATACCGATACTCCCGTTTGAGCATAAATAGTTGCCATCGGAGGATAAATGCGATCAAGGTTAATTTTCCCGCGTCAACTTAAAAAAGTAGTCTTGTAGAGTACCGTGCTGATGCAGCCACGAATCGTCAATAAGTTGATCGTCCAAAAGTATTCCATTGGAGAGGATCAACACCCGATTGCAAAGCCCTTCTGCCATGTCAAGCAAATGGGTAGACAAGAGAATCGAGTTGCCAGCTGCGACATACTCTCGAAAAGTGCGTTGCATCTCTACTGTTCCATCGGGGTCTAGCCCTACAGTGGGTTCGTCGGCTAATAGTAGGCGAGGTTCGTGGACTAGTTGGGCAGTGAGTGCAAGCTTTTGCTGCATGCCATGGGAATACTTGTCGGCTCTTTTGTGTATAGCATCAGTAAGGTGAAAGCGTTCTATGTATGGCTCGGCTCGTCTCTTTGCCGTTTTGCCGTCTATGCCGTACATCCCTGCCACGAATTCTACGTACTCAATACCAGTCAAGTAAGGTATGATCATTGGTTGCTCCGCTACATAGCCAAACTGCCTGCGGGCGTCAATTGGATCATCTGTAATGTCGTACCCGTTGAAGGCAACTCTACCTTTAGATGGCTGAAGTAGCCCAGTTAGCATTCGCAAAGTGGTACTTTTGCCCGCACCGTTCGGACCCAAAAGTCCAACTAGTTCACCGGCATGAATGTTTGCTGAAAAGTTATTGACCGCCACTAGTGATCCATAGTTCTGATGCAACTCATCGGCCCTCAGGAGCACGTTAGTCATTGTGGGGTTCCTTCTGCGTGAAAATCCACTATATGTTACTCCCTTACAGGACCGATAGCCACGTTGTGCGTTCTTAATGGACTATATGTCACCTAAATAAAACGCCAAGTATACGTTCAAATGTAATGGAGCGAGCGAAATAATGGGTTTGAATGTTCGCGGAATTGGATATCTAGGGTCACCGAAAACGAATAACGGTCCCGAATAGCGTCCCCCTCATCGTTCGGCCCAGCCTAGTGGTCCGCATTCTACCTTGAATTCACCGATCAACCCTGCTTCGAGTTCCATCAGATGGAGGAAACCGAGGTTCACCGTTGCTTTACAGTTTGATCTGTCCACGCTCCAAGTCGAGCAAGTTCTGGGCGTGAGGGGTTAGAGATTGGCAATTAAGTTAACATTGTGTGTGGAATATGGTCTCCCTCTGACTCACGCGCAAAGCCAGCTGATTTCCTATATCGGAACCAGTTGGAGTGCTCCTAGTGTTCGGAGCGCTTCAGGTAAAGCCTTGGCCTATGGCCAACGGGCCGGAGTTCCCCTCACCAGTTCCAATGATCTATTTACAACCTACGG
>JABEUP010000047.1 GCA_013044365.1 Acidimicrobiaceae bacterium | reverse complement strand
GCCGGAGGCCACCAAATCCTTAAGGGCCTGTCTCTTACAGTCAACAAAGGCGAGGTTCATGCGATTATGGGCCCTAACGGTTCGGGCAAATCGACACTCGCCAACACCCTTTTGGGTAATCCTGATTACGAAGTGAAGTCTGGTTCCGTCCTTTTCCATGGCGAGGACATAACCCACTGGTCAACCGATGCCAGAGCCAAGGCTGGAATATTTCTAGCTTTCCAGTACCCGCAAGAAATTGCCGGAGTGTCCGTCATACAATTCCTTCGTCAAGCAGTATCTGCTCGCAAGGCGGACGACATCTCCGCGATCGAAATCAGATTTTCAATGATCGAATGGATGGACAAACTTGGGATGGATCCCTCTTTCGCGCAAAGATACCTGAACGAAGGATTTTCGGGTGGCGAAAAAAAACGTAACGAGATTCTGCAAATGGCCCTGCTTGAACCAGAGGTAGCGATCCTGGATGAGACAGATTCAGGACTTGACATTGATGCGTTAAGGGTCGTCGCAAAAGGTGTCAACGAGGTTCGTCAACAAAATACCGACCTCGGAGTGGTTTTGATTACTCATTACCAGCGAATTCTGGACGAGCTTTCACCTGACTTTGTCCATATTATGATCAACGGCAAAATCGTAGCTTCCGGCGGGATGGAGCTGTCGCAAAAGCTAGAATCCGATGGCTACGAGGGATGGAAAGAATGAATACGCACGGTTTGGAAGCAAAACCTTTGAACGTGAGTGACATCCGAAAGGATTTCCCTATTTTCTCCCAGCCTGACGGAAAGTCTCTTTATTTTTTGGATTCGGCGGCATCCTCGCAAAAACCACTACAAGTCTTAAACGCAATGGACAATTACTACTGCACCACCCATGCCAATGTTCATCGTGGCGTTTATCGCCTTGCCGAGCAGGCAACCGAGCTTTACGAAAGTGCACGTGGAAAGATTGGCCGGTTCATAGGAGCACCCAACCCATCTCGGGAGATCATATTTACAAAGAATGCTACCGAATCCATTAACCTTCTCTCCAATTCGCTGAGCCGGGGAACTTTGAAAAGGGGGGATGTTGTCGTCCTGACCGAAATGGAACATCATGCGAATTTAGTTCCCTGGCTTATTGCTAAAGAGCAACTCGGAATCGAGATCCGCTACATAATGGTTGACGAAAACGGTTACCTGAATTTGGATAACATCGACGAGGTGCTTCGCAACGCGAAAATACTCAGCATCACCCTCGCCTCTAACGTTCTAGGCACAATAAATCCTGTAAGTCAATTGGCCGAACTTGCACACAAAAATGGGGCCATAGTAATCGGCGACGGAGCCCAGTTCGTCCCACACGTCGCTACTAACGTTACAGCTCTCGGCGTCGATTTTCTCGCGTTTACAGGACACAAAATGCTGGGTCCTACGGGCATCGGCATACTTTGGGGAAAATCGGCGCTGCTTGATTCACTTCCACCATTTATGGGTGGCGGTGACATGATAACTGATGTGACCCTAGACGGATTTTCACCAAATGAACTCCCGTGGAAGTTTGAAGCAGGCACTCCACCTATTGCGGAAGCAATCGGTCTCGGGGCAGCAATTGATTACCTTGAGAATCTAGGCATGGACAGGATCAGAGAACACGAACTCGAACTGCTCTCATACGGGATTGAAATGCTAGAGTCGAATTTTGGAGAAAACATAACTATCCACGGTCCCAGAAATATTAATGATCGCGGAGGCGTTATCTCATTTGACTTTAAAGACATTCACCCTCATGACATTTCTCAAATTCTTGACCAAAGCGGAGTGTGCGTGAGGGCTGGACATCACTGTGCCAAACCACTAATGCGGCACCTGGGAGTCGCCGCTACGGCTCGTGCATCATTTCACATTTACAATGAGCAGAGCGATATAGATGCTCTTATAGACGCCCTGGCGAAGGCCCAAGCTTTTTTTGGCTAGGTAAACGAAGGAGAGATAATGCCTGGTCTTGAAGACCTTTACAGAGAGATCATCCTTGATCACTACAAAAATCCACGAAACGAGGGCGAGTTTCCGACTCCCCCGGCAATAAAAGCTGAAGGACACAATCCCCTTTGCGGAGATGAACTAACGGTATACGTCATTCTCGAAGGCAGTGTGATAAAAGATATACGCATCGCCGGACAGGGCTGCTCAATTTCAAGATCGTCAGCTTCACTAATGTCAGTTGCCGTAAAAGGTAAAACCCTGCAAGAGGTGGATCGCCTACTCTCAATATTCAAGTCGATGATGTCCATATCGACAAACACCAGCGGAGAGACAGAGGCGGTTGACCCTGTCGAATATTCTGAAAGGGAGCTGGGAGAGTTAATAGCCCTTCAGGGTGTCGTCAAGTTTCCAGTGAGAATAAAATGCGCAACCTTGTCTTGGAACACCCTCGTTCAAGCATTGGAAGACAGGGCCAGCTAGAGATACCAGCCGACAAACTGAAAAGCGAATCTAATCGCACCTTGTGAGTTATTTTGTATTTTTCCGTGCGCCAATTATCCCTTATACGGACGCGCAAAGACTCCAATGAAATCTCTAGCAGTTCCCTCGAAATAGCGTTGTGGGGGGCGCTGCATGTTGTAGACCAACCGAGTCCCGTTTGCCGGAGAAGCCGGCCCTCCATTCGGAGGATTGAAAAAGAAATAGTCAACCCACGTACTATTAATGTCTAACTCCATGGCGCGGACAGCCCCCGCCCTTTGCAACAGCGTTGCCAGGGATGCGACGCTAAGCCCGGGGCCCGCAGCGTAAACAATTGCACCGTTGCTGGTGACTCCAACGCCAGATCTCCACACAAGTACGCTGTTACCTACCGTAGCTCCCCACTGCTGGTAATTAGGAGAAAACACTCCGGAGGTGACCTTTCCATTGTCCACAATCAGCGAAAGATTCTGCCGCACCGAAACCACATTTGGGGTCATGGTTTGATCCCGTCCCCAGGCCACCACATTCGCTGTTCCATTTGAGTAAATGACAAACGAAGCCTGGCCGTTGACCAGCGGAGATGCCGTCCGACCGTTGGAGTAATATCCACCTCTGGAATCGCGCATCCGAAATCCAGAGTTGAATGCCGCAACTAGTGATGCCGCTTCTGAGGAATTTATCGGCCCCATATTTGGCCAAGGCGCTCCTCCAGGCTCTGCTCCTCCGGCAAAAAGAGTAAACGACAGCAGCTTTGGATCCATCCACGCCAGACCGGCCACCAATGATGTATGAACCGGGTCCGGTCGCATTGTGGTCACATACAAACCGTGCAATCCTCCTATTGTCCTACCCTCAGGTTGCCAAACTCCCTCTCCAGGCAACGGACTTGCGACAAATGGGACTACGGACTTAGGAGGTGCGAGGTGCGGGGGACCAGCATGTGCGGTACGCGGCGACGACGTGGCAGATGCGGAATCCAATATTGCGCCTTTGGGAGGAGTGCCTCCCTTCGGTGGCTGATGCCACGTATACCAAACATCCTCTGCAATCCTGAGTAATTGTCCACCTCCATGGCCTCTAACCCACTCAACAGCCTTGAGCGACTCGCTCTGTTGGTTTGCCGCAGTTAAAGCGGTACCAAAGGACCAAGTAAAACTAGCCAACCCGATCACGACAATCGCAAGAATCAATTTGCGAATTTTTGGATGCCGACGTTTGTACAAACGTCTGCCACGGGGCACAAACTCACCGCGTACAGGCTGGGTTGATTTAATCTCTTGGGAGGTTTTCACTATGTAGATACTAGGAGTCAAACCTTACATAACCATGAAATTGCAGTTCAATCAAGTATAAATTCATCTAAAGACTCGGAATTCTTACCACGAAGCGCGCTCCTCTCGAGCCGTCCGAGTTTCCAGTTACCTCAACGGTACCTCCATGCGCCTCAACAATTGTACGAACAATCGATAACCCTAAGCCCGATCCACCATCATCCCGGGACCGGGCCTCGTCGAGACGGGTAAATCTTTCGAAAATCTTCTCACGCAAATCTTCAGCCACCCCTTTACCATCATCACTGACCTCCAACTGGACCCAGCCCGCTTGCTTATGGAGAGCGAAGGTCACCTTACTCATGGCATGACGTGCGGCATTGTTCGATAGATTGCGAACTACGCGCAATAAGTAGTGCGGGTCCCCAGTAATACGTCCCCCACTTACAGCCCTGGTGTCAACTGTCACGCTCCCGGAGAGCCTCAGCCTGGATGCTTCGGCGAGAACCAAATCATCTAAATCAACTGGCAACAAAGTGTGGACTAGAACTTTCCCTGAGTCAGCCCGTGCCAGCATCAGCAGATCCTCCACAATTCTCTCCATTCTTCTGGATTCCTCAAGAGCATCCGTTGCTGTTCTTCGCCAGTCCACTGCTTCCGGATGTAACAGACCCACCTCGAGCTCGGTTTGGATCACCGAGAGAGGACTACGGAGCTCATGGGAGGCATCGGCTACGAACCTCTTCGATCTTTCGGCGGAGCTGTCTAACCTCTCAAGCATCTGATTCATTGTCACTGCCAATTCCGATATTTCGTCTTTTGAGGGAGGGACGGAAATTCTATTATGAAGATTGGACCCAGTAATTGATGCAACCTCGCGGTTAATGCGCTCCACCGGCTTTAAGGCCCTCGAGGTCAGAAGGATGACCAGAAGTGCCACAACACCCAATAAAAGCGGGAAGGCAACACTAATCACTTTGACAACAGTAAGTGAGGACTGATCCACTGTGGCCATTGATTCTAAAGCGACGACCCGGAATTTCGAATGATACGTATGTGGCAGGAGCGTTTGAGCTGACGTACCACCCGCGGTCTGACCAACCGGAGTTTCGTTAGAACCGGGAGTTAGCTTGAGCGTAAGACCGTTCAACTCATTTGTAACGGTCAAATTACTCTGTCCGGGACCTCCGGCAATGGAGGTGACCATTACTCCGCGCCGATCGGATTCGTCCTGATCACCGATTAACATCCCTTTTGGCACGGGAACAAACGACACTTCGGTTTTAGGGCTGTCAAATGATGCGATTGCGGATGGCTGATCGATGATGTTAGAGGTGGCGGCCACAACCTTATTTTGTAAATCAACGATCTGAACTGCGATTTCACTTCTCGGCAGTGGCAACGGATTCGACAGTGAACCCGAACTCACCAATGACGCAACGGCTGCTTCCTGTGTTCGAGTTTGATTGATAATCGAACTTTCCAGTTGAGACCTAAGGGTTGTAAGTAAGACTCTTGACGCGCCGAAGAGCGCTATGCCTACCACCAGAACAGAGATAAGGGCAATCTTGAACCGGACAGAATAAAGCCATCTATGAAACCAGGGATAGCTGCTTTGTCCCTGCCGCACAGCCACTTAGCTAGCCACCATTTTCCTCTAAGAGATATCCAACGCCTCGAATTGTTCGGATAGCCCTCTTGTCAAACGGAGCATCAATCTTCTTTCGCAGATAACCGATGTACACTTCGACGATATTCGAATCGCCCTCGAAGTCATAATCCCATACATGCTCAAGAATGACCTTTTTAGTCAGAACTTCACCTTTCCTGCGCATAAGTAGCTCAAGCAGAGAAAACTCTCTCGACGTGAGTATTATTCCAATGTCATCCCGCGTAACCGAGTGGCTGGCGGGATCGAGATGAAGGTTTCCGGCGGATAGTACAACGGGCCTTTCAGTGACACCTCTCCTTAGCAGAGCGCGCATTCTGGCTAATAAAACAGTGAAGGAGAAGGGCTTCGAGAGAAAGTCGTCAGCACCAGTATCCAGAGATTCAGCTTCGTCTAGCTCGCCATCCTTTGCCGTCAGCATTAAAATTGGCGTCCAGACTTCACGCTCTCTCAGCGTTCCGCAAATCTTGAATCCATTCGTGCCGGGCAACATGATGTCCAAAAGAATTAAATCGTAAGGGTTTTCTGTTGCCATCCAAAGTCCCTCAGTACCGTTTTGGATAACGTCTACTGCGAAACCTTCCGCTTCCAAGCCTCTTTTCAGGGCATCGCCCAAACGAACTTCATCTTCAATCACAAGTACTCTCATCAGCAGCCTCACAAATGCGCTCGAGTAAACCAATAGTAACTCTAGCCTCACTGCCTTCAAAAAAGAATAAGGCCCCAGATTCTTCACCAATATCGCAAATACCAATATGATCGAAGTCTCATAAGAAAGATTTGATGGTGGCTATTTCATAACAACGGAAACAATGCAATTATCTAAGTATCGCAACGCAAGGGGGTCCTATATGCGAATTACGGTTGATTTCGACAGATGCAGGTCGAACGCGGTGTGTGCTGATCTTGCACCGGAAATATTTGAGGTGCGTGGTGATGGATATCTCTATCTGCTCAAAGAAAACGTTTCCGGGTCGGATATAACCCTTGTGGAAGAGGCTGTAGACGGATGCCCCACCCAGGCAATTTCGATCTCAGACGAATGAACATTTGCCCGCATCCCCGGATGTGTCCGCAAACTAACGGACTGGTGCATGTCAACACAGCAATTCCAGCACCTGGAGTTGTATCTGAAACCCTAATTAAAAAATGATACTGAGCCAAGCTTTGCCCGACCCAGTATCATAATATCGTCGCGTGCGCGACGCCCCCTCCGCAAAAACCCTCGACCAGCTGCACACCCGGTGATGACTGGCTTCCAAAGTATTATACACATCGTGTGAACAATTTCACAATTAACGGGAAGAATTTAGTGAAAAATGTCACTATCTCCTAATGAAGCCCGAGAATACCGGATGGAACCGCCTTTCCCGGATCCTCAACAACACCGTATTCGGCGTACCCTGTCTTCTCCAACTGTTCAGCAAGATCTGGACCCCCGCTAGCTGCAATCTCGCCACGGACTAGAACATGCACGCGGTCTGGACGCAACTCCTTCAGCAGTCTTGAGTAGTGAGTGATAGCCAACACCCCAAGCCGATCATTATTAGTAGCCACTTCGACTCTTTTTGAAACATCTCTCAAAGCATCTATGTCAAGACCGGAATCGATTTCATCAAGAACGGCAAATTTTGGCTTCAAAACCGCCAACTGAACCATTTCATTTCGCTTTTTCTCTCCTCCAGAAAAATCTACGTTTAGAGACCTTCCCAAAAGAGCCAAGGGAAACCTGATCCCGTCTGATTCCGCCAGGATTCGCTGGTGTAGCTCGCTGGCATCTAGGCCGGTGGTATCGAACGCAGCTCTCAAAGCTTCTTCCAAAGAGACGCCCGGGACTTCAATCGGATACTGGGAAACCAGAAACAATCCGGCCTGCGCCCTTTCCCAAACGGGAAGCGCCAAAAGATCCGTATCATCAAGAAAAATCGATCCCCGGGTCACCTCGTATCCAGGCTTACCCATTAAGACATGGGAAAGCGTAGACTTTCCTGACCCATTCGGACCCATGACCGCATGCACCTCTCCGCTTTTCAGCTGGAGATCGATTCCTCGGAGAATTTCTTTGTGTCCGACACTGGCATGCAGATTTTCAATCCTCAAAACATGCTGCCGGCTCAACTTGTCACCACCATGACTCTGTCGCCCTCGACAACCACATCATAAACTGGAACCGCTTTAGTAGCTGGTAAACAGGTTGGCTTGCCGGATATTAGGGAAAATGTCGATCCGTGCTTCCAACACTCCAACTCTTTCTCCCCGACTAAAAGCTCGCCCTCCGAGAGGGAATAATTGGCGTGGCTGCAGCGGTCTCCGATGGCGTAAAAGTCATTGTCGATCCGGGCGAGAGCTATCTCATTACCATCAGCAATGAACTTCTGCACAGTGCCACTCTGCAATTCATTTATATCGCAAAGATAAATCTTCTTACTCACTGCTGAAATTCCTTCCACTTCCTTGCCGATAAGACCATCAAGGTTTCCTTTAACCCGACAATTTCAGATCTGTCGGCCATTTCGGCAAAAAATCCGCCGACTATCAGCCTCTGGACCAATTCCGGATTGATTCCACGACTTTCCAGATAGTACTGCTGGTCCTCATCAATAGGACCTACCGAAGAAGCGTGGCTGCACCTTACATCATTCTCCTGAATATCGAGGTTAGGTACGGAGTCTGCGCGGGC
>JABEUP010000001.1 GCA_013044365.1 Acidimicrobiaceae bacterium | reverse complement strand
GCTCGCAATAGCCGGCATCCATCTGAGCGACATTCCTTCACTGAACTACGACATACACCTCTTTCAGGAAAAAAGGCTGCACAGCGTCACAGCCAATACCAGAGCCGATGGCGAAGCATTCCTAAAGCTGGCTGCTCAAATACCTGTAAAGGTGACAACTGTTCCCTATGGTTTCGAAGAGGCTGACAGGGCACTTTCCGATCTCGCTCACGACCGCTTTACCGGCGCGGCGGTACTGATGATGGACTCCACTACGTCAAATCAGGTCACCAGTTGAACCTTCACCTGTATCATCATCGGTGTATCTATATTAAAAAAGTACCATTTACATGGTTAAACACAAGCATTTACTCTCGTTTCGACGGACAATTGGGTTCAACCGTCAGAATCTGGCCCAGACTCTCTGATTCAATAGCCCGGGCTTGAAGTATCTGGATAATGTGTCGCGACTGACGTCGAACTGAATCGCCCGGGGAATCTCGGTCAGATGTCGAAGAACCCCGGGGGATTCAAAATTACAACGGTCATCCGCTCGGTGGTGCTGGCATTAATTGTGATAGCGTCGGGTGCTGGCAAGTTACGCTGGTCACTCCAAGCCATAGAATCTATGAAACATGTCGGAGGCAGGGACTTTCAGATTCCAATATTGGCATTCCTGGAAGTACTGGGTGGACTTGGGCCGCTAATCTGTCTGGCCAGCAGGTTGCTTGGTCGCGTTTGGCAATCTTGTTAGCTGCCTACTTGTGGGAGTGTTAATATCACACCTCCGTGTGCAAGGTACGTTTAATGCTTTCGCGCCGGCATTTTTTATTTTTGTCATCGCTGTCGTAACGGTGTGGCCGCAATTCAGTAGGTAGGTGTCGGTAGTTGAATCACACCGGCTTTGCCTTTGTGGAAGACCTTCTGTTTGCTTCTGGCGGTCGGTTTAGAACAATAGTTGAGTTCCACATTCTGGAGCGGTTCATGTTTCTCCAGTGCCTGTTTGACCGGTTCTAATACGAATGGGCTAGTCTGAACTGCATTTTGCCAGAGTATTTTGCGCCAGAGTAGGGAACTTCGTGTGGTTGGCCTTGAAGCAAGAAAGTTGCTTCTGGCTATCACCCAGAGAGCAGAAAAGCTCGTGAAATATTGTTAATCTTTCAGAAACAACTTGCCGGTGGATAGCACTACTGTTTTGGGGGTTCACAAATTGCAAGAGACCGTTCGGAAATGGGTTGGACAGCCGGTTGTAAGGTTAGAAGATGGGGAATTAGTTCGGGGTGATGCGAAATACCTGGATGACCTGGAGGTAGAAGGACAGCTGCATATGCGAGTTGTGAGGTCGACAGTCGCTAGAGCGGTTATCAAGTCGGTTGATACCACTTACGCATCTCAAATGGAAGGCGTAGTGGCTGTTTACACAGCAAAAGACTTTGTCGGGATGTTTGCACCTTTGCTAGCTTCGGGGGCCCCTGGGACGACTGTCTGGGATGGGTCGATGAGCGTCATTGCCGACGGAAGCGTCAATTACGTGGGGGAGCCGGTTGCGGTTGTCATTGCTGCTTCTAGGGTTTTGGCTGAAGACGCGGCCGAGATGGTTGACATCACTTACGAGAGATTGCCCGCCGTGGTGGATCCTTATGCATCTTTGGACGGTGGAGTCCTTTTGCACGAGGGCCTCCCAAATAATATTCTGATTAGTTGGGGAAAAACGAGCGATAATTTTGAAGGCGCCATGTCTCAAGCATCGAAAATTGTTGAGGGTTTCTTCGAATTGCCTCGCGTTGTTGCTGCGCCGATGGAACCACGCGGATGCCTCGTATCTTACGACGGAAGCGCCGATGCGGTCATGCTTTGGGCGTCAACGCAGGATCCACATCGACCTCAAGCTCAGATTGCCCAGGTATTTGGGCTGGCCGTGGATCGCGTGAGAGTGATTGTGCCTGAGGTGGGTGGAGCTTTCGGGTCCAAGGGCGGAGCTCCGCAAGAGTACATTCTGGCCTGCGCGTCTTCAAAAAAACTAGGACGGGCGATCAAGTGGGTCGAAGACCGGTCAGAGAATTTCATTTCCTCCTATCAAGGAAGAGGGATTAGTGCCCGGGTTCGCCTCGGACTTGATGAAACCGGCCGGTTCGTGGCAATCGAAGCCGACCTGCTTGCTGATCTTGGAGCCTATCTCTTTCCGTCAACTCCGATCGCTCCAGTGACCGCGGCGACGTTAATGACCGGCGCATACACGATTCCAAGTGTCAAGGTGACAATGAATGGAGTTGCCACCAATAAAGTGCCTACTGGACCATATCGTGGTGCCGGAAGACCCGAAGCTTGCTTTTTCGTAGAACAAATAGTAGATATAGCCGCTCGGGAAATGGGAATTGATCCACTCGATATCAGGCTTCGAAATCTCATATCACCTGATTCATTCCCCTACCAAACTCCCCTGGGACCTATATACGATTCGGGCAACTACGCCCCCACCCTTAATAGAGTCAGCGAATTGCTAAGAGAACAAGGGAGTACGGGATCATCAAAAGTCCGGGAGGGATGGTTGTCTTCCAAGGGAATTGCCATGTCGGTTGAGCCTGCGGGAGGGGGCTTTTGGGAGAGCGGAGGGATCAAGGTCCTTGGAGATGGAATGGTGGTGGCAACGAGCGGATCCTCATCCCACGGTCAGGGCCACAAAACCTCATTCGCCCAAATTATCGCGGACGAATTAGGAGTAGAACTTGAACAAATTTTAGTACGGCAAGGCGACTCGGCGGACGGCGGTGGCATCGGAACATTTGGTTCAAGATCCATGTTGTTGGGGGGCGAGGCATTGGTAATTGCATCCAAGCAAGTGAAAGATATTGCTGCCCAATGGGCGTCGTCGTTCCTTGAGGCGTCTATTGAGGATCTTGTATGGGATGGTAACGGAGTTCATGTCCAGGGCAGTCCCTTGCCTCGGGTTACCTTAGCTGAGATCGCCCGCCAAATGGAAGAGTCAGATCCGAATTTGAGCCTTGAGGCACAAGCTCGTTCTCGTATCCCAAGTCCCGCGTATCCTTTTGGGGCGTACGGAGCCGAGATAGAGATTGAGATCAGCACCGGAGTAATAGAGCTAAAGCGCATTATCGCCGTCGATGATGCAGGTCTAATCATCAACCCCCTGCTGGCGGAAGGTCAGGTGATTGGAGCAACCCTTCAAGGGGTAGCTTCTGCTCTATTGGAAGAGATGGTCTACGATAACGACGGTATCCCACTTTCCAGTAGCTTTGTTGACTACCTCATCCCGGGATCTGGGGAGTCAGACTTTGCTTCGCAGAATGAATTTAGATCCACGCCTACCCCTTACACTTCGTTAGGCGCAAAGGGAATCGGCGAAAGCGGAACTGTCGGAGCATTGGCTGCCATTGCAAATGCTGTGAATGGGTGTTTGGCCGGCAAGGGAAGCCGAAAGCCCATAAATCCTCCGTATTCTCCGCAAAAGTTATGGGGTGTATTGAAGCTGCTTTAGCCGACTTTCCCGGCTCTTAAAGTTGATCTTTGCGGGTTGCACTTGCATACGACATGGTGGAACTCCGGATACTTTGGTTTTTCGCGTACGAATTTTGGTTTGCCGGGTTTTATCACTTGCATAGAGCCCGGGGTCCCAAGCCCGGATATTTATCCGTGGGCAACTGTAACCCCAATCAATCCCAAGGGCTGGATGGAAAACAAATAATCGGATAATTGATTTGGCAGTCGGTCGACTGAGATTTCGTGGCCTTTCGTTAGAAAGATATCGTGCTGTGATACGGTGTCTTCGTCAGGGTATAGTGTTCATTTATGGATAACTCAGGTTTACAACCTGAACCAATTGATGTTATCGACGGGGCGCTCTATAAGGCTCTCATTGAAGTTAACAGGCTTTTTGCCACCTCTTTGGATCTGCCGGCAACCGAGATCTTTGATATGCTGGCAAATCTTTTGGTAGATATGCTGGATCTTGCCCTGGTGCACATTGCCGTGCTTCCTAAAGATAGCGACTGGGTCAAGGTCATTGCGTCGGCTGGCCCTGCGCAAATGTACAGCGAAGGTTTACGAATCACGGTTAGAGAGGACTTGCCGGAAGGCCGGTGGGCCGTGGGCATCGCTCTTAGGACCGGGAAACCGGTCAGACGTGAGATGGCGGATAAGGATTACGATCCGTGGCGGGAACGGGCCCGTGAATTTGGCTTAGGAGGCGGTTTTGCCGTGCCATTCCAGTTTCCTGACGGGCAGCTGGGCGCGATCACTCTTTATCGGCAGGATGGAAAGTCATTCATAACCCATATCGAGGGCTTGCTCTCGCGTCTTGGCGAGGATCTGACCAGTTTTCTCCGTCGAAAGCGCGAGCATGAACAGGTTGTCCGTTTGAGTGATTTCCAAGAAGCTGTCGGGACAATGCTCCATCAGTTCTTGATGGTAGCTGACCCGATAACTGCCTATTCGGAGGTTGCGAGGATCCTAATCGAAAAGACAGATGCGATGGGGGTATGGATATCTGTTCCCGATGGAGGATTTCTCAGAACTGTAGCGGGAAAGTGCAAGGACTCGATGCCAGAACTTGCCAAGGATCTTTGGAAATTTCAGCCCAAGATAGCCGACGATGGACCCCATTTGTCCCATTCGGTCTCTGCCCGCGCATACAGATCGGGTAAGCCAGTTGTAATCTCCGATGGATTGATTCCAATCCTGGAGGGTCTAAAGCACTCGTTCTCGTCGCTGAAACCGGTAAATGTTGCAGGCGCCTGGCCTATTGTGACGTCATGCGGACCAATAGCGGTATTGGTTATCGTAAGCGAGGACCCTGAATACTTCAGTGATGAGCCGTTGCTCTCGTTACTGGGACAGTTGATTGACGGTATTCGTATTGCGGTCCAGAATCTTGAAGCTCAGGCATCAATCTCACAGATCACGCTCTTGTATGGGGCCCTTCTTACTGAAGGAGACCTTCTGTTCACTGTGCAAAATGAGCAGGAGTTTCTTGATCTAACCTGTGCCAAGCTCATTGAGTCCGGACTGTTCAAAGCGGTGTGGATCGGTACGGCATCCGAAAGTGGCTCCGTTGACGTTCGTGCATCAGTTGGGGTAAGCAAGTCGCAACTGAGCCTCCTCTTCGATATAGTTCATGAGCGCCCCGCAAGTCGCTCTGCTGGAGAGCGCGCGATGGAATCCGGAGAGACTCTGTACGTTGCAGATTACGTGAACGATCCACAACATGCTCGATGGGCGGCGATAGCTGAACGCAATGGCTGGCGGTCAACGGTATCCGCTCCGATTGAACGAGATGGGAGGAAATGGGGAGTTCTGACTGTCATTAGTAACCATGTTGATGGATTTTCACCGGGCATGTTGGAGTTGCTAACTCGGATTTCTCAAATAGTTTCCCATGGCCTGAACGAAATTGACCTGAGGCAAGAACTCAACAATGAGCGTGATCGTCAGTCATGGCTGGCTTCGCATGATCTGCTGACTGGTTTGCCTAACAGGCGTGGTCTCGACGATCACATTTCCGAGGCAATTGCAAGAAGCACCAGGCACGAGTTGATCCTAGCCGTTGGGATGTTGGATTTAGACGACTTCAAAGCTTTAAACGACCGGTATGGTCATGAGGTCGGCGACCAGGTACTAAAGGAATTCTCGGCCATGCTCAAAGGTTCACTTCGCCAAACTGATTATTTGGCGAGAATAGGCGGAGATGAATTCGTTGTAGTCCTGGAGGACGTGCGCAGATTGTCTGATTTATCCAAGGTTCTCAGGAAAGTTGAAACGGTGTTTAACTCACTGCTTGAGTTGCCGAATGGGGAGAGGGTTAGGGTGGGCGGAAGTCTGGGGCTGGCTGTTTACCCCGAAGACGAAAGTCCTCCGGCCGAGCTTCTTCGAAAAGCGGATCAGGCGTTATACCGGTTGAAAGGAAGAAAGGGATACCGAAGCCGGGACTGGGCATTTTACGCTCCAGGGGATCCGGATGGTATCTCGATTTATCCTCATCTGTCAGAGGCAAATAGCCAAAGAGTGCCACAAAACCTGTTTCAGACGCTTCTGAATGGCGATGGTTTGCGAGTTTTTTATCAGCCAATTGTAGAACTTGCAAGCGGACGGGTTGTAGGAGTCGAAGCTTTGGCCAGGTTGGCCTCCTCCAAAAATGTCATCCATGAGCCAGAAGAGTTTATTGATGACCTGTCACCCGGTGATCAAAAGTACTTAACCATGGAGGTCCTAGCCAAAGTCCTGAATAACCTTAACCTGTTAGAGAGGGATGGTATAAAATTGTGGGCCTCGGTCAACGTATCCCCTGAACTTTTGATGTCGGACCAGTTCATTCGGGATTTGACGGAGGTATTTTCGAAAGACAGCATAGAGCCTTCTAGGATTACCCTAGAAGTGCTTGAAGGCGGCAACTTTATTTCCATGGACGATGCTTGGAAGCGGCTTATTGCGCTTAAAGAGTTAGGGTTGGATTTAGCGATCGATGATATTGGAAGTGCATATTCTTCGCTATTAAGACTGCGCGATCTGCCGATTGATAAAATGAAGTTCGACAGGCAGTTCGTCCGGACGCTTTCATCCCAACCAGATGGATTTCATTTTCTAAATGCCATGTTGGATTTATCTCGTGGGCTCAGGGTGGATTTCATAGTTGAGGGTGCAGAGACACCTGAAATTCTCGATGCTCTGACAACATTGGAAATTCCTTACGCTCAAGGTTTTGCAATTTCTCACCCTCTTCCATTTGAGGATTTGAGAAAATGGCTTCTGGCCTATCAGCCTGAGAATTCTATCGAGCATCCCACCACGTCGCTCGGTCTTCTGGCATTCCATACTCGTCTAACTTACTTGCACCACCAAAGGTTGAATTCTAAACTTCCCTCCCCAACCGTTAATGAGTGTCCTCTTCAGGATCATTTGGAAAGACTCGGATATGGTGGATCAGATATTGATGTCGCCCATCACAGGTATCATGAAATGCTGAGGCACTATGAAAATGGGTTTGGCCAGAAGCCTAATCCCGGACTGAGAAACTTTGAGGAGTCTAGAGAAGCTCTTAGGCAGGCGATTCTGCGGATCCTTGCCCAAGACCATTCCGGAAAATAAAATCACGCGGATTGGCTTAGGTCTAATAACTAACGCATAGCAGGTAGTTGTCTCAAGATATTCGGTATGGTTTGTAGTTTTGAATTAAAGGTGCTGATAGCGCGGTTATCTGCCAAGATTTTCTGATTTGCGCAATTTTCGGTCCGCTAACGTTGAATCATAAACGCGTAACTGCTATTTGACCCTACTTCAAAGTTTGGGAGTCTTGATTATCTATGTCAGTCAGAGTTGGAACGGACATACTGGAAATTGCAAGGTTCCGAACGGTTCTTGAACGCAGGCCGGGCCTGCGCAAAAAATTGTTTACTCCGGAAGAGATACTTTACTGTGATGCAAAAAAAGATAATATACCGCATCTAGCTGCTAGGTTTTGTGCAAAAGAGGCATTTTCAAAGGCAATTGGCACCGGAGTCAGAAATTTTTCCATGTCCGAGGTCGAAGTAGTAAGAAATGGCTTGGGCAAGCCGAATATCGTATTATACGGCAGAGCCCGGAACGTGGCTGCCAACATTGCAATCAAAGAAATTGATCTCTCGATTTCCCACAGCGGGCTTTTTGTTGCCGCAGTCGTACTAATCGAAATATAGGGAATGAAGGCGATGATCCCGGTCTACAGGCAAAGCGACATAAAAGCATTTGATCACACTCTGGCATCAAATGGTATGGTCGAAAGTGCTATTTCCCGTGCCGGATACAGTGTCTTTGCTCTGGCCTCCAAGTTGCTCGGCGGCTGCTACGGCAAGCGGGTGACTGCTATTTACGGGCCGGGCAACAACGGGCGCGATACGTTGGTAGCCGCAAAACATCTGCGTTTGGCGGGAGCGGTTGTCAGCGAGGTCGGCTATGGCACGGAAGAGTTCATGGACGAATCGTCGTATATTGGTGCAGATTTGGTGGTAGACGGCTGTTTTGGAGTTGGTCTCAGCCGGCCATTTCATGTTCCGCCACTTGACCCGGGTGTACCGGTTTTGGCAGTAGATGTTCCATCTGGTCTTGATGGGGATAAGGGCACTGTTATTGGGACATCTGTGGCCGCAGCAGTGACACTGTGTTTGTCTGGCGTGAAGTTGGGAGTGCTTGTCGCCCAGGGCCCGGAGTTTTGCGGGGATGTTTACCTAGCCGATCTTGGTATTGGTGACTTGGGATCCCCGATGCTTCAAGAATTCTTGGTGGAGGATGATGATCTGTTCTGGCTTGTAAATCGGCGGCAGCGCACCGACCATAAATGGAGTCACTCCGTGGCGGTCATCGCCGGCTCTCCCGGCATGGCTGGCGCTGCCCGCCTTGTGTGCAGCGCTGCCTATTTGGCGGGTGCCGGAATAGTTCATCTTTACACCGATATGGGTGATCAATGTGGAGATTACGGGGTCGAAACAGTTGTTCACAAAGCCGATCTTTTTACCCAAGACACGCAAGGTAAAGAAGCTCTCTTTAGCGATATTTCGGAGCGGTTCAAGTCATTGGTTATAGGACCTGGACTTGGCCGCGGTTCGGGTGTTACAGAATTAGTCGAACGTGCGGTCTCATGCCGGTTGCCGTTGGTAATTGACGCGGACGGCATTTCTGCAGTTCCATCGATCGAATGGTTGGCGAGCCGTATTTCACCGGATCATCCGGGAGTGATCTTGACCCCGCATCAGGGTGAGCTAAAGGCGTTGCTCGGCAGGTCTGCTGCGCAGTATGGCGAAGATTATTCCAAAGAAGATATCTGTAGTTTTGCGCGTGAATTTGCTTTGAGGAGCGGAGCATCACTTCTTATCAAAGGGGGTCCTACCGTGGTTAGTTCCCCGCGGGGTGGCTGTTATATCACGAGTGCGCCAAGTTCTTCATTGGCCGTCGCCGGTAGTGGCGATGTGCTTTCGGGCATGATAGGCGCCGCTATCTCTTATCAAGGTGATTTGGCAATACTTGCCGCCGTAACGGCCCACCTCCACGGTCTTGCCGGCCGCTCGCTGTCCAGCGGACTTTCAGGCGAATTGGCAAATCGTGCCAGGCAGATTCTGAGCCGGTTCAAGGGCACCCGTACCGCTAATCGGGATCACAGTTTTCAAAAGCCCATGCCAATTGAGGGCAACCTGGTAGCGGGGAGCCAGTTACTTGGGGGCCATACACATGGCCTGGTGTAGCCTTGGAGCTAATGATCGAGCAGAAAGAGCCTGTTGAATGATTCGGGCAAGATCACGCCCAGCCTGGGCCGAAATAGACGCCGATGCTCTGGTGGCGAATGCGCAATTGATGAAGAGTATTATTTGGCCGTCGCAACTGTGCGCCGTGGTCAAGGCTGACGGGTATGGGCACGGTGCAGTAATCGTGTCAAAGATACTTGAGGAAAATGGAGTTGATCAATTTGCAGTTGCGCACGTCGATGAGGCTATAGAGCTGCGTCAAGCTGGAATTGTGAGCCCAATTCTTTGTCTTGCCGAACCTTCGTATGGAGCGTTTGCCGATGCCCTTGAAAATCAGGTAACACTTACTCTCTACACCAAGAAAGCTTTGGACGTACTAGCTCAGAATGCGCGCAATCTCTATGAAATGGGAGTTTTGGCTGATCCTAATCCAAGCTACCAATTGAAGATAGATACCGGGATGCATCGGGTAGGCGCAAATCCGAAGGACATCAGAGAAATAGCAGAACATTCCAGACAGATTGGTTTGAATCTGGGCGGATTTTGGACTCATATGGCCGTAGCTGATGACCCGGAAAATCCTGTCCACGATGAATTTACGAAATTCCAAATTGGATTATTCGAAAAATCAATGAGCCAACTTCTCGCTGACGGATTTACACCTAAATTCCATGTGGCGAATTCAGCCACAGGAGTCAATTATCCCGAAGCCCGTTATGACATGGTCCGATCAGGTATTGCCCTTTATGGTTGTCCTCCGTCACCGAACACGCAGATAGCGGGATTGCGCCAAGTGATCTCTTTGAAGTCGCGGGTTGTTCATGTTAGAACGGTAGGGTCTGGGGAGCGCCCGTCATACGGTCGTATCCGGCCCACTGTGGGAGAAAAAACGGTGTTGGCCTGTGTCCCACTGGGCTATGCCGACGGAGTTCCCAGGGCGCTTTTCGATGCTGGTGCACAGGTGCTTATTGGAGGGAAGAGGCGGCCACTTGCAGGCACGGTGACTATGGACCAGGTGATAGTGGATTGTGGAAGCGACTTTAGTGTATCTATTGGAGATGAAGTAGTATTCCTGGGCAGCCAGGGCTCGGAGACTATTACGCCAAACGACTGGGCTTCTATGTTGGGAACGATTAATTACGAGGTCATTACTGGAATTGGGTTTCGTGTGCCTCGAATTTTGGCGGCGGATGTTAATGAAGTCATCGGCAGCAGGCCAACGGAAGCAGAGCATGAATTAGGATGATCCAGTGCTAGAGGAGCAGTCGAAATTGCATCGAATGGAACTGATCGCTAGTGAGATTGCAACCTGTCGCAGGTGTCCGCTCTGCGAGTCACGCAAGAATGCTGTTCCGGGCGACGGTGACAGTGGTGCGAAGTTGGTGATTGTTGGAGAAGGCCCGGGTGCCTGGGAGGATGAGCAGGGAAAACCATTCGTTGGGAGATCCGGCAAGCTGTTGGACCAAATAATTGAGAGACACGGGGCTCTAAAGCGTTCTGAGATCTATATCACCAATGTGGTAAAATGCAGGCCGCCAGCCAACAGAACCCCCTTGCCAACCGAGATAGATATTTGCAAGGAGTACTTGGTCGCCCAGTTGAATACCATGCGTCCCAAAGCAGTGCTATGCATGGGCTCAACTGCCACGAGGACACTATCTGGACAGTCTGAATCGCTAACTAGACTGAGAGGAAGGAATCTTTCAGGTCGTGCTCCAGCAATAGTTGCTACTTTTCATCCTTCCTACGGTTTGCGGATGGGTGATACGGTCGTGAAAGTAATGGAAAGTGACTACGCGCTGGCTTGCGGTCTGGCACTAGAGGCATGAAATGCTCAGATTTGTTCTCGATAACGTCCAGGACACCAACCGGCTAGCCCAATTGGTTGCAAACCATTTGGGTAAAGGTGACTTGGTGATTCTTAGCGGTGATCTTGGGTCGGGTAAGACGGTGTTTGCACGGGCATTATTAGGCCATCTTGGCGTCAATGAGGCTATTACTTCTCCAACATTTGTTCTGGTGAAAAGTTATCAAGGACGAATCCCTATTGAACATGTCGATATTTACCGGATGGAGAATCCCGAGGAACTCGACATTTTGTGTATCGGTGAGTTGTTGGAAGAGGGGCACATTGTTGTGGTTGAATGGGGAGAGAAGGCGCTTGGATTATTCGGGTCCAGCTACCTGCAAATAACCTTTGAACGTCTAGACACCGAGATTTCCCTTGAGGACGAAATTGCCGGATATGCAAAACGGTTCGTGACAATTGAGTTTTTGGGATCAAAATTTAAAGACAGAATAAGCCAATTGGAATCTGAAATCCGTAAAATTTGGAGCGTTGCTTGATGATTCTTCTCGGGATAGATACTGCCACCGAGACGACCTCGCTGGGATTGTGTAAATACGGCGAGCCACCAGCCACGGTTACGTTGCCCGGTCCTAAGAACCAACTCGAGTCGATCGCCACCATGGTACAGTACCTGCTCGATAGTTCGGGGGTTGCACCATCGCAGATTGCTGCGGTTGCCCTTGATGTGGGCCCCGGGCTTTTTACCGGACTACGGGTTGGAATATCTTTTGCGAAAACCTTTGCAGGCGCCCTGGGAATCCCAATTATTCCAGTTTCTTCCCTTGACGTGTTGGCTTTCAGCCAACGGAACTGTCCACGAGCAATCGTTTCCGTGATAGATGCGCGCCGTAGCGAGGTTTTCTATGCCATGTACCGCAAAGTGCCCGGTGGAGGTGTGGCGCGGCTTACGCAGTATGGAGTTGGAAGTCCTGAAGCTTTGTCAACTGAGATCGAAAGCATGGCAGAATCAGTGATTCTGGTAGGTCACGGGGCAATTAAGTACAAAAATGTGTTCTCCAACGTTTTACAGGCGCATTTTGCTGGCGCCGCAGTGGCATATCCGCTCATTCCGATGCTCTTTGAGATCGCATTTCCGCTTGCCTTTTCTGAGCAGTTCGTACCTCCCGAAAGCGTCGAAGTTATCTATATCCGGGATGCGGATGCCAAAGTAAACTTTGAAGTGCGCCAAGCCCTGCAAAAGGATAGGTAGGTCTTTAGATGAGGGAGCTTGACAAACCAGATTTGGGTCGGTTTCTTAGCTCGCTTGAAGTTGTGCCAATGCGGAAGAAGCATCTTGAACAGGTCTTGGAAATCGAAAGAAGAGCCTATCCTAATCCCTGGTCAAGATCGGTATTTGAGAGCGAGCTGTCCCAGGGAATAACGAGGTCCTATATAGTTGCGTTGGACGGCCGAGCAGTCGTAGGTTATTGCGGAGCGCTTTATGTCATAGATGAAGCGCATGTGACAAATATTGCGGTGGATCCAGACTGGCAACGCATGCACATTGGGACCAGGCTTTTGTCTGGGATGGTACGACGGGCGTGGACCCGCCAGATCCAAGCTGTCACCCTTGAGGTCAGGGTTTCGAACTTTAAGGCCCAGAGGCTCTATCAGAAGTTCGGTTTTCAGCCGGCCGGGGTCAGAAAAGGCTATTACCAGGAGAATAATGAAGACGCCTTGATCATGTGGGCCTACGACATCGACTCCAGCGAATACCATGAACGAGTCCAGGGCATCGAAGCCCAGGCAGGCATTGTCATAGAATCTGGAAGGCGGCGAAGACACTTATGGGGATGAGCTCCTATGACGTCGCCAACGGGTTGATTTTGGGTATAGAAACATCTTGCGATGAAACAGCTGTCGCGGTGGTTCGCAATGGGACTACCGCGCTTTCATCGGTAATTCACTCCCAACAAGTGCACTCCAGGTTTGGAGGAGTAGTGCCAGAGTTGGCTGGCCGTGAACATGAGCGGCGGATATTGACCGTGATCAAATCGGCAATGGCCGATGCTGGATTGGAAATGTCCAAGCCAAAGCTGGAGGCTATCGCAGTTACAATGGGCCCGGGATTGGCCGGTGCTCTAATGATTGGAGTGGCAGCTGCTAAAGCTCTTTCATTAGCTTGGAGCGTACCTATAGTCGGGGTGAACCACCTTGAGGGGCACCTCTTTGCGGTACGGCTGGAGCGGGACCCTATTACCTATCCGGTTGTAATGCTCTTGGTGTCTGGCGGGCACACCATGATTGTTTTCGTCCAGGAGCCTGGCAAATACAGAATCGTGGGGAATAGCCTGGATGATGCCGCCGGCGAGGCATTCGACAAAGTTGCCCGGTTTCTGGGTCTTGGCTATCCCGGAGGTCCTGAAATTGAGCGCGAAGCGGAATTTGGTGACCCCGCTTCGGTACGTTTCCCGCGGGCGCTGCGTGATGGATCATACAACTTTTCGTTTTCCGGTCTGAAAACTGCGGTAGTGACCTATGCCAAGCGCAATCCCGAGGTTGAGGTTGCTGACATCTCAGCAAGTTTTCAGGAGGCCGTGGTCGATATCTTGGTTGAGAAGACTCTGAATGCTGCCAAAGAGTTGGGTGCCGCTTCTGTTGCTTTAGCCGGCGGAGTTGGGGCAAATACCAAATTGAGAACAGTTTTGACAGAAAGAGCCCATGGACTTGATCTTGGCGTCTGTATTCCCTCGAGAGAAAATTGTACAGATAACGGCGCAATGATTGCTGCGGCAGGCGCATGGAGACTTCACAATTTTGGTCCCAGCGACCTTTCTCTCGGTGCCTACCCCTCACTTGTTTTGCCACAATCGATTTAGTTCAATTTTGGGCTTGAAATCTTTAATAATTTCAGCTACATTTAGCACTCACTAGCCGAGAGTGCTAACGGACTACTACACTCTCATAAGAAAAATCTATAAGGAGGCTTGTAAAACCATGAAGCTTCAACCATTGGACGACCGGGTTGTTGTGAAGCCAAATGAATCCGAGGAGCGCACCGCTTCCGGCTTGGTGATTCCAGATTCGGCAAAAGAGAAGCCACAGCAGGGTCAGGTACTTGCGGTTGGACCGGGTCGCAGGGCTGAGTCCACGGGTGAGATAATTCCCTTGGATGTCAAGGCCGGAGACACCGTTGTTTACTCTAAGTATGGCGGAACCGAAATTACTGTCGATGGCGATGAGCTGTTGATTCTTTCGAGTCGTGACATATTGGCGAAGGTGACCAAGTAATGGCTAAGACTTTAAAGTTTGACGAAAATGCACGCAGATCACTTGAGATAGGTGTAAACAAGCTTGCCGATACCGTCAAGGTGACTTTAGGTCCAAAAGGGCGGAATGTGGTTCTGGAGAAGAAATTTGGCGCTCCGACCATCACCAATGACGGTGTGTCGATTGCAAGAGAGATTGAACTTGAGGATCCGTTTGAAAACATGGGTGCTCAACTTGTCAAGGAGGTTGCAACCAAGACGAACGATGTGGCAGGTGACGGTACAACCACAGCTACAGTCTTGGCGCAGGCTCTTATTCGTGAAGGACTGCGAAACGTTGCTGCCGGCGCAAGCCCGCTTGGTCTCAAGCGAGGCATAGAAAAGGCGGTTGCCGCAGCTGTTGAGTCAATCCAAAAGCTGTCCAAGCCGATCGAAGCCAAGTCTGACTTTGCTCAGGTTGCATCCATCTCAGCTGCCGACAACAGCATTGGCGAGATTCTTGCCGAGGCTATTGACAAGGTGGGCAAAGACGGAACTGTAACTGTTGAAGAGTCGAACACTTTCGGTCTGGAGCTTGAGTTCACTGAAGGTATGCAGTTTGACAAGGGTTTCCTTTCTCCCTACTTCGTGACCAATCAGGATCGCCAAGAGGCCACTCTTGAGGATCCGCTGATTCTCTTCTACGCCAGCAAGATCTCAACCGTGCATGAGCTTCTTCCACTTCTGGAAAAAGTTATGAAGGATGGTAAGCAGCTGGTTATCGTCGCCGAGGACATTGAGGGAGAGGCACTCGCCACTCTGGTTGTCAACAAGATTCGTGGCACCTTTAATTCGGTGGCAGTTAAGGCTCCGGGATTTGGCGATCGTAGGAAAGCGATGCTTCAAGATATGGCCGTCCTTACGGGGGGTCAAGTGATCTCTGAAGAAGTTGGACTCAAACTCGAGACAGCAACTCTCGATTTGCTTGGCTCAGCTCGACGAATTGAAGTTACCAAGGACGACACCAAGATTATCGGTGGCCATGGTTCAAAATCAGATTCCGACGCGAGAATCCTTCAGATTCGACGGGAAATAGAGGAAACTGATTCAGATTGGGACCGCGAGAAACTTCAAGAGCGTCTCGCGAAACTTTCTGGTGGTGTGGCCGTCGTCAAGGTTGGTGCTGCCACTGAGGTTGAACTCAAGGAGAAGAAGCACCGTATCGAGGACGCACTGTCGGCGACCCGTGCCGCGATCGAAGAGGGAATCGTAGCCGGCGGTGGAACCGCGCTGATTCGCTCGCGCGCGGCTGTCGATGCGCTCATTAATGAACTGGACGGTGACGAGGCAACTGGCGCGACCATCGTCGCGAAGTCACTGGCTGAGCCGCTGCGCTGGATCGCCAACAATGCCGGTCTAGAGGGAGCAGTAGTTGTCGACGCTGTTGCCAAGGCCAAAGGCAATATCGGACTGAATGCCAGAACAGGTGTATATGAGGACCTGGTCAAAGCAGGTGTAATTGATCCGGCCAAGGTGACCCGTTCAGCTCTTCAGAACGCCGCCTCGATCGCTGCGCTCCTGCTCACTACCGAAGCGCTTATTGCAGATAAGCCTGAGCCAGCCGATGCTGCCGCCGCCGCTGCCGCCATGGGCGGCATGGGTGGTATGGGCGGTATGTGCGGCATGGGCGGCATGGTGTGAGACTTTCGCCGACCGGAGAAGGTAATGCAT
>JABEUP010000271.1 GCA_013044365.1 Acidimicrobiaceae bacterium | reverse complement strand
CTTGACGTCAGCACCGGAGGATGGGGTCAGGCAGCAATCTGCTCGGGATTTGCGGTTGCCGCCCAGGCCCAGGGCAAGAGCTCGTCGAGACGATCATTCGGCCAGAGATTGAAGCGAAAGAGCACAACCCCTCATTCCTGGAACGGTCAGTTATGAGAAACCACATTCCCTTTACTTATCAACTTCTCAAAATAGCTAATAGTTCGTTTCAACCCTTCCTCAATCTCAATGGCAGGCTTCCAAGATAGCACTTCCGCGGCTAGTGAAATGTCAGGCTTCCGCTGACGAGGATCATCTGAAGGTAGCGGCTTACTCACGATCTTCGATTTTGAATTAGTCAGCCTTATAACTAGCTGCGCTAACTTGCCAATTGTTAACTCTTGGGGATTCCCGAGATTTACCGGGCCAGTGAAACTCGGGGCAGTCATCATCATGCTAATCAAACCATGAACAAGATCCTCGACATAGCAAAAGGATCGGGTCTGCATTCCGTCACCATAAAAGGTGATCGGTTCATTGAGAAGCGCTTGCACAACAAAATTTGATACGACCCGTCCATCGCGCGGATGCATGCGGGGCCCATAGGTATTAAATATGCGAACAACTTTAATATTTAGGTCGTGTTGACGTTTGTAATCAAAAAACAGCGTTTCTGCACAGCGCTTTCCTTCATCATAGCAAGAACGAATGCCTATGGGATTTACATTGCCCCAGTACCCTTCAGTTTGCGGGTGTTCGACTGGGTCGCCATAGACTTCGCTTGTAGATGCTTGCAGTATCGGAATATGTAAACGCTTGGCCAGACCCAGCATATTGATGGCCCCAACAACGCTAGTCTTCGTCGTTTGCACCGGATCAAACTGATAATGGATTGGTGAAGCAGGGCACGCTAGATTATAAATACCATCGACCTCAATATATAGCGGCATGCAGACATCGTGTCGTAGAATTTCAAAAGAATGGCTATTCAGCAAATGTTCGACATTGCGTTTAGACCCCGTGAAAAAATTGTCAGCGCATACGACTTCATAGCCTAGTTTAAGCAACTCCTCACAAAGAAAGGAGCCTATAAAGCCGGCTCCGCCGGTGACAAGGATGCGCTTTGATCTATCAAGACTCATATTGGGGTCCCATTTCTAACGGCTAAAAATCGCACTATCGTTTTAAAAACGTATCTTTCAGATCAGTCCTAATACGACCCACTGAGACAAGGAAGTCCATGAGGTTTCCTCCGCCAAACAGATGAAATCCGATCCCGCTTCGCTGCGCGGCCTGACGATCGATCTCTCTGTCCCCAACCAGAAATGAGTTGTGTCGGTCGATGTTCCAATCCTGAATAGCTCTTTCAATCATGCCCGGGCTAGGCTTACGATCGTAATGCTCTGCGCGATATTGTGCGACAGTCCCTTCTGGGTGATAGGGGCAGACATAAAATTGATCCACCCGGGCACCCTGCCGTGCAAGAACATTGCTCATCCACTCATTTAGTCGATCGACGTCGCTCAAGGTGAACATGCCCCTCGCAACGCCTGACTGGTTCGACACTACAATTACTCTCCACCCTAGTTTGTTGAAATGAGTGATCGCTTCAGCGACACCTGGCATCCAAACGATGCGTTCAGCGAAACCAATGTAACCGGCGTCTACGTTTAGCACACCGTCTCTGTCGAGAAAGAGGCAGGGGGTTGGGTTAGACAGCACAATTGCCCCTATCCTTTTACAGACAAATGTGCGTTGAGTTCACTTATTGCACCGACGATGTGATATAAGGACGTCGCGGCTGCAACATCTGCCACCATCTTCCCATCTTTAAATCTATCGTGCCAGAGACTTGGATGCGGTGATCTCAGAAACAACTTGAGAGCACGAACCGCGCGATCTAAATCGGTCTCAAAGCGCGGCTCATGTCCACCGTCGGCACATCGCGAAATTGCTGATGCAGCCTTAATCCATTCCGTTTGAGGCCAAAGACGTGCGCCGGCATCTGCCATTCTACCACTAGGTTCGACTTCGTTAATGACAATATCATGCTCTGGATCAATTCCAAACGCTGCGCCAAATTCATAAAGACGCGCTGCGTGCATAATAATCTCGCTGTGTTGCCGCCAACGTAGAAGCAGCCATGCCCATTCAAACTGATGTCCTGGCTCCACACTTGGGTGCTCCCTTACAGCCACTGGACGCCAAGCACTGTCATAGTGTTCGCAGATACTTCCAGTTTTGGGGTCAATCAGACTTGACGTGGCGAGCTCACCAAGGGAGTCAGCAAGCATCTGCCAACGTAAACTGCTTCCGGCAATTTCTCGCCATGCCAAAGCAGCTTCAAATAGATGCATATGTGGATTTGCTAAACAAAGCACTGGGTCTTCATTATTCCCCTCGTAAAATCCACCCATGGGATTAGAACGCTCCCTCTCCAAGAAGTCCAGAACACCCAGCGCAACCATTTCGAGAGATCGTTCACCTAAGCTCGAGGATGCGTGAGCCAAGCTAAATATCACGAAGGCAAGGTCGTAGTTTTTGGCAGCATCGTCAAGTGGAGTACCATCTCGATTGACACTAAAGAAAAAAGATCCATCGGATCGTGGATAATAACTAAGCAAAAACGAAAGCCCATGGCGTACTAAGTCAGCCCAAGGACCATTCCAGCCCAGGCGCCCGGCTTCGGAAAAACAATAAATCTGTCTCGTTTGCACACGACAACGTTTAACATTGGTAAGCGGAGTGCCGTCGAGTGACATTTTTTCGACGAAGCCTATATAGTCTCTACCTTTGGTAGCCCAAAATGGTAGCACCTCCGTGGTCAACCAAAGATTTAAATTTGCCGAATGTTCGATCACATCACACCTGCGAATAATCTTCAACCGCTACATTGATAGGCCCATGGAGTTGTTGATGGGCTGCGGAAGAGTCCTACCTCTATAGTTCAAGTTTGCCACTACAAAAATGAAATATCTACTCATATAAACCGGCGTCAGGGGGACAGCAAATGGTGTAGGAGCTGTGGGTACGTCGGTCGTAGCAGCGACAGGCCGCTGGTCGTGCGGAGGTTGCCAACTTATCAACAGCGATGGTCATCGTGAATCCAGATGGGATAACAGGGCCCGGTAATCCGGGGCTGACGAGTTCGGTGGCAGTTCCTCAACATGGCGGTGTAGCGGAGGCAGGGTGATCCTGCCCCCAAGCATCAATGGGGACAGCCATGAAGCAATATGCACGAAACGGCATGTCTTTAGAAAGCTTGAGCGTGTGCATCGTTGACGGAATCGGCCGGGGATGAGTACACGGGAGATCAGCGAGCATCTGCGCGAGATCTTCGGCATGGAGGCATCTGCCGAGCTGATCAACACCATCACCGACGCGATTCTGGACGAGGTGGAAGCCTGGCGGCAAAGGCCGCTGGATGTCGCCTATCCGGTGGTCTTCTTCGATGCCATCCGGGCCAAGATCCGAAACGAAGGTCTTGTCCGCAAAAAGGCGATCCAGATCACCCTGGGATGCATGACAGATGTGTCAATGCCGATTGTAATTTCCTTAGAAGCGCCAAAGTAAAATTTCCCAGGGCGCGGTGCGAGTATCAGCCGCGGTCAGGACAGAGTTTGCTCCATTCCCGACTGTTATTCGGCG
>JABEUP010000046.1 GCA_013044365.1 Acidimicrobiaceae bacterium | reverse complement strand
GTAGAGCCACTTTTCCCATTCTTGCCCGAAGTTGTAGTCGTTGTTCCGTGAGAGTTGGCAAGCGTTGTTGACGTCGAAGATGTTGTGGTTGTCGAAGTTGTGGTTGTTGTCGTCGGGACGGGGTGCATCGCCGGAATCGGAGGGTTTCTCCATACTTGTATAGCATTTGGCTGAGACGGCTGAGTGACTCCGGGTAATCCGGATCCGAATGCTTTGAGAACGTTTTCTGTTATCTGTACCACGGGAGCAATGGGACAGTTCCCTAAAAATGGTGGACAAGGGGAGCCTAGGGCTGCAACCCACAAATTGGTTCCAGTTGCAAATACTCCGGCGCCCTTTGTCGTCGTATAATAGCTCATATCAGAAAAGCCTGGCTGATTGCGGCAAAGTACCGGTGAATTTGCCAGAAGTTGGAGACTCTTCGGGTAGTTGATATATGGATCGAAACCATCGTATTCACTGCCAACCAGATTGTGGATTCTCGACCCGAATTTAAGGCCGGTATTGGCAAAGATCCAGCTTGAAGGATCAGTAATAATCATGTCATACTTCACCGGGTTGCAGGCGTACTGAATACCGATCAGCGTACCTTCTGGTTGTGGATCTGGTCCATCGGGCCAGTTGGTTGTCACCTGTTGGTTATTGACGCCGTTCATAGGGTCGAGGCTTGCAATGCGGTAGTTGACTTCAATGCGGTCAGGGCCGAGTTTGGTGCTCTCAAAACGAATTCTCCTGAAAATTGCATTGGCACCAAGGAACATCAGATTGGTGCCGTCCTGCTGAGCCACTGTCAGAGCCTGTCTCATCTCAGGCGAATAGTATTCGTCATGGCCAAGAGAGACTACGACTCTATGGTTGGACAGCAGGTTAGGACGTTTCTGAATGTCCACATCGGTTATGTAAGTTACATTGAGTCCCATCTTTTCTACCAGTGCCACTAGGGGTAGTTCGTTTCCGTAGAAGTCCGCAGCCCCCTGACCAAAGTAGTAGTCGTAGGGGCGGTCGAATGATACTTTGTCTGCACGATCTGAATATCCCTTGGGACCGCTGTAGAGATCATATCCACCGTAAAGGTTGTAAGCCTGCCAAGTGGTGACTGCATTCACTACTACAACAGCTGCGTTGGAGCGATCATTCCTGACAGTTATTGGGACCCATTTTTGTGCACCATTATTACCCACAAGTTTTAACAGATAATCGCCTGGAAACCAGGATGAGTCGGTTTTTATATTGAGTGAAGGTTTCCAGTTGCACTCCACTGTGTTGGTAGGTGCCAGTACTGGGCAAGTTGGTTGCTGAAAGCCGACAAGCGTTTTAGAGGTCCATATGAGCCTTCCCAACAGACCCTGATAATAACCCATTCTGTATGCCTGGACAACATAGTCTTTTGACGTAGTGGAGACAAAAAGCGTGAAGCTATTGCCCTGGTTGACGCTGACCTTGGATGTATAGCCTTCTATGTTGGTAGGGGTTTGATAACCCGTTATACGCCAGGCGCTTGTGCCGGGCTTTTTGTTTTCTGCGACGATCGCAGCGGAATATAACGGTCCAGGAGTTGATTTGTAAGGCGTAGTTTGTGAAGTTGAGATAACTCCCGATTTTGAGGTGGTGGTTGTTGTGCCCCCCAACGCCTGAGACTTTGCTTTGGATCCAGAGGACATGGCTACCAAAGTCGCACCTGAGGTAATGATCAATACAGCGCCCACGATTGTAAAAATTGTTTTGCTGCCCGTGAAATTGACATGCCTGAAAAAATTGGTGCGAGGAAACTTCACGCATCAACTCTAGATGAAAAATAGGCAAGTTCTATGCCAGAAATACTTCTATTTATAAAACGTATCAACATTATTGATTTTGTAATTCCCGTACTGTGCTTTCAAGGAAATCAGGGGTAATTAGCAACATACCTGTACGTCAGATTTTACCACCGAAAAACAAGTGGTTGTTCGCAATATCCTTTAGATCAAATAGCCTAAATTGTTACTTGATTTTGGGAGTGCCCATCAGATGTGGGGAACTTGCCCTATTCGAATTGGGCTGAAGGATTATTTATGATCGTCTTAGTTGGTTTCATGGGTGCCGGCAAAACCACCGTTGGCCGCCTGCTTGCGGAAAGACTCGGAATCCCCTTTGTAGATGTCGATCGACTAATTGAAATACGTGAATGCTGTTCGATAAGTCAAATCTTCGCGGAGCGCGGTGAAGAAACTTTCCGCCGGATAGAGCATGAAACCGTGACCGAGACGCTTAACGGTCCTGATGCCGTGGTTGCGTTGGGTGGAGGAGCGGTTGAGCATCCCGGTACATTACTGGTCCTCAACTCCGCGTTCGTGGTTTACCTGGAAGTCGAATTTGACGAAGCGGTTCTTCGTATCGGACACGATAATGATCGGCCAATGATGTCGAACCCTTTTCTTTCGGAAATCTACCGAAGACGCCTTTCGTCGTATAGCCGGGTCTCAAACCTGACAATTCAAACCGGTGGCAGAGGACCGGAGCAGATTGTCGGTGACATTATTTCAAAAATTACAACTGCAACCTAAGTACCTGTAGATACTGATGCCATTCTTTTAGCTTGTATGGTTGGCGTCCATCCGGTCCTCATTGTGCGAGGCGTTAGTCGGACAGATATTTCAGTTGCTGCCGGGACCCGGCCACAGAAAGTGGCCTTTTACTAGTTTTATTCGTGCGGCGGATGGAGGCACAATGAAGAGGTTTGGCGGCACCTTTGGCCATCCCGCCGGCCACTTGCTGCTAAGCAGGCCCGGTCAACCTGGTCATGCCAAGGAAACTGGGAAAAGGTCTAAAATTTAATGTTCGTATTTGCAGCGTTAAAGGTTTAGCATCTGGCGAAATTGCATCCTGAAATAGTTTGTCTGAAAGGTTTGGCGGTTTCCGGGACAGTGGGTCGACGACGCCTGTCAAGCTAGGTTAACAGACCAGTGGTATCCCGGTTACTCGAAGTGGACTCTGCTGAACGCGGCTGGAGAGTCTGAAGGTGGCGTTGCCACTGGTGGCGAAAGTTTGCCTGCAACTTCGGCAGATCTGAGCCACTTGGCCGTCGCACCCGAGGAATAACGATATCGGTCTTTCCTCGTTCCGCAAGTCCAGGTTGGTCCGGATTCAAGTAAATTCCACCAGAGCGGTTAATGCGTTGCATCGTTTTATTTACCTATGCTTGCTGGCTTTCTGATGATTCGTCGTTGACGAGTCGTAAAAAAGTGTTTGGTAGAATCAAAATATTCTTATTTTGAGTTGGCTAGCAAATCTGCGCAAAAAGAGTGGGGGGAATTTTCTAAAAGTATGTATTCTCAAATGATATTTTGCGTGATTATTGATTGTTGCTGTGGATTTCCCCTGTGAAATTCTTGGGAGTTAGCATTTTGATAAAGGAGAACGCGTGCCTAGTGGAAATGTTTCAGCAGGGGATATAGCGTCATCAATCTTACTTTTAAATGGTCCCAATCTGAATCTCTTGGGAGAGAGGGACTCAAAGTTTTATGGTTCGACGACTCTCGCGGATGTTGAGCGCCGTATAACACAGCTGGGTTCTGAAATTGGCGTTGCCGTCAGGTGCGCACAGTCAAATAACGAAGGTGGGATGGTAGATCTCATCCATGAGGCCCGGGCCGGACTCGGTCTGATCATAAACCCTGGTGCCTATGGTCATTACAGCTATGCCATTCGAGATGCGCTCGAAGTATTGGCGGTCCCAGTTATTGAGATACATATCTCAAATATTCATGCACGTGAAGAATTTAGAAACACGTCGGTAATCTCTCCAGTGGTCACCGGATTCATATGCGGCTGTGGCGTTTTTGGATACGAGCTTGCACTACGGGCTCTGGTCCAGCAACTTAGCAATAAGTAAAGCGATTGAAACCCAGGCAGCTTTTCCTGTTACTGATTTGCGGAGCCATATTTGGTTCCAGCTATGTGTTGGTAAAGGAGGCAATAGGTCCGCTTGGTGCGGTAGGTTTGGCTGCAGTAAGAACTGCGATTGGCACTCTGGTTTTAGCCCTAGTCTGCAGGATAAGGCGGGTCGGGCCATCGGGGGTGGCAGTTCGCCACACGGTTGTATTGGGAATATTGTCAGCCACCATTCCTTACACCTTTCTTTCTTTGTCAACACAACTGACCAATGCCGGTACTGCATCTGTTGTCAATTCGACGGTCCCCGTTTTCACCCTTGTAATTGCGATAGGACTTGGTTTGGCGAGACCTACAGGCAGAAGCTGGTGGGGACTTGGCATAAGCCTTTTAGGTGTGGCAACAGTGGCGCAGCAACGCCAGCCGCATCTAACGCCGGGGTTCTTCATGGGTATACTCGCCGGCCTGATTGGTTCGGCAAGTTTTGCTTACTCGGCTATCTATGCCAGAAAGTATTTTTCTGGCGCACCGATTTTGCGTGTTGCACTCAGCCAGCAGCTGGTTTCTGTGATCACACTGCTACCTTTCACGCTATTATTTCGTCCGACCGCAGTCCCGTCTGGTTCGCAATTGCTGGTGCTGATTGCACTTGGAGTGATTAGCACCGCACTGGCCCAGGTTCTTTTTTTCTGGCTTATTTCGGAGTTGGGGGCGGTCAGAACCTCCTACGTGACCTATCTGGTACCACTCTTTGGAGTGTTGTGGGGATGGCTGTTCCTGGGTGAGCCAGTTTCGATGATCAGCTATATAGGGATGATCTTTGTGATGATCGGACTATGGCTTCTGCTGACTCCAAAGACTGAATTGAAGGTAATTAGCCTGAGGACTGGATAGATCTTTAGCCAGGAGCGTTAGAGGCCCATTCGACACCTGAAGCGTGGCAGCCGTATGATAGTGAAATTGGGACGACAGTCGTCGCGTTGTGGAATTCAGATACTTGTCTGTTTGACGGTGGTTTTGGGGATTTCGTTGCCACCCTGTGAATAATCGTGTTGGCCAAAGGTGACGAAATCTGGAAGTTTCACGAACAGAATGACTCTGTACGGATCATTTAAAGGAGCGCTGGGTGAAAATAGCGATTGTGGGCGCAGGATCTCTAGGTAGCGTCTTCGGCGGTGTGCTTACAAGTGGAGGATCAGAGGTATATCTAATCAGCCGGAACCGGGATCACATCGACTGGGTAAGTCAAAATGGCCTGACGCTGATCGAAGATTCTGGTGAAATGCTGACTAGGCCTTATGTGACAGATGACGCGGACTCGGTAGGTTTTGTCGACCTTGTCATCTTGTTGGTAAAGTCCTTTGATACTCGCACGGCGATGACGGATTCAGCGGGTTTGGTAGGCCCAGGCACTACTGTACTTTCGTTGCAAAATGGTCTGGGGAACGAGGATGTTCTTGTCGAGCTTTTCGGTCAGTCAAGGGTACTTTTCGGAAGGACCTTTGTTGGTGGTGATGCGGTAGCTCCCGGCCGGATTGTTACCGGGCTCAAGGGCAAACCCACCATTATCGGCGAACTGAACGGCAAGATATCGGTACGTTCAAGCGAGATTTCCGAACTCTTCAATGCGTCGGGTCTGAAGACTGAGATCAGCCAAAATATTCTTGGTGTGATTTGGAACAAACTTTTGGTAAACGTTTCTACTGGTGCTCTAGCTGGAATTACGGGTTTGTCCTACGGATACTTGTACCAAGTTCCGGCTCTCCTGGAAACCGCAATGGCGGCGGTTAATGAAGGAATTGCTATTGCAAGAGCAAGAGGGATAACCCTTATTAGCCAAGATGCTGAAGCGATCTGGCTCAGTGCCGGTCAAGGCCAGCCCGCATCCTTTCGGACCTCAATATTGCAAAGTCTTGACAGGAAATCAAAAACAGAAATCGATTTCATCAATGGCGCGCTGGTGAGATTAGGGGAAGAAATGGGGATTGCTACACCTGTCAACCGAACCCTTGTCGCTTGTGTGAAAGCTCTGGAATACAGATCCGCAACCGGGCGAGCAAGCGGGAGCCAATCTAAAACACTGTGATCTTCAAGGTAAGTTAGTTGTGGTCAAGATGGTTGCTGTTTGGACTGCGTCAAGTGCTCCAGGGGCGATACCCAACGGGTCCTAACTGGGGATTGCTCGGGTGGTTGTGGGAGTAGAGTTTCATCTGGAAACTTCAGGTAACTTTAGTTTATCGGAGGAATTCGGCGACTTTGTGGCAATCCCATATCATTCGATCGATAAGAGCCAACTTGGGATAATGGCATCGTGAGGAACTCCTATCGCACGTGCTGTCTTCGGCATCGCAGCGCGTGAATCTAAACAGTACAATAAACGCAGTACTAGATTGAACATAGTTGCCGCCACCAAATCGAGCTGATAAGTTCGTACAGAGGTTCGGCGAGTTCTGATAGCGGGTTTAGCTTGATTTTCGGCGTTTGCCAAACTAGAAATTATTTCAAGACTGTCGTCGATTAGTTCAGAGAATTCTTTGCACAAGGCGCCGAGTCTCTAGAGAGCATCTTTTACCTATCTCGAGTTCTGTTTTGGAATGGAAGTGGCCGTTCCCTTTGATATGCAAATCAAGTGATGGAAATGGTCCATGTCAAGACCCAATGTTTTCTTGGTTCTCTGTTTTTCGGTCGGGACAGTTCTTTCCGCCAGAGCGATTTCGTACCGGGATCGCCAAATTAGCGTACAGATATCGCCAAATTTGGGATTTTTATCCCTGGGGGTAATCTGGCTCCTTGTTTCAGGGTGGTTAGTTGACTACAACTTGCAGCAATTTGGACTGGTACGGGCTTCAGGGTTGGTTTGTCAACTGGTGCTGTTTCCCCCGCTGGCCATGATTGATTTGGCAGTTCGCAAGGTACCGACTTTATTGGTAAGGACTGGATCTATTTGGATTATCCTGATCTTGGTAATGAGCCAGGAATTCGCTGCGCTCCCCAGGGCTGTTCTTTCGGTAATTTTGTTTGTCGGGCCCTTGATGTTGGTGAATGTCATCCAACCGCACGCCATTGGTGAAGGAGACATAAGGCTGGGAACCTTTATTGGACCGTTACTGTGCATCGATCACTCACCCATGGTAATTCCTGCAGTTCTGGCTATCTCAAGCATTATGGCTTTTGTGGCGGCTTCTGGAGCCCGATTGATTATTGCGCGCCGGATTAGCAGCGTACCTTTGGTTCCGTTCATATTGGCCGCGGTAGTGTTAGTTGAGTTGTCACCGCGGTGGTGGCTGGTTCATTGACCGATGACCGGTAGTGCCGATTTGCCCTGAGAAAAGGTTAAGTCGATTAGATTCATAGCATGCTTAGATTCTTTACGGCCGGCGAATCGCACGGCAAAGGCCTCGTTGTGATCGTTGAAGGACTCCCTGCGGGGCTGGAAATCACCAAGGAGGAGATTCAAGGCGAGTTGGCCAGAAGGCGCTTGGGGTATGGCCGGGGACCACGAATGAGATTTGAGCAGGATGAGCTTACTCTTATTGCGGGAATTAGGCATGGACGAACTTTGGGTTCTCCGGTGGCACTTGAGATTGGCAACACGGAGTGGCCAAAGTGGGAACAGGAGATGTCTCCAGATCCTGGTAGGTCAGAAAAGATCCTGACTCAGCCAAGACCAGGTCATGCCGAGCTTGTTGGAATGCAGAAATACGGCTTTGATGATGCCAGAGACATACTCGAAAGAGCATCGGCTCGTGAGACAGTGGCACGTACTGCCGCGGGCTGTCTGGCCAAGGCACTCCTGGCCAAGCTCGGGGTTGCAGTCATCTCACACGTCATTCAGCTAGGCGGGATTTCCGTTGGCGACTCTCCCAGGCCTGGACCGGACGATCTGGAGAAAATTGATGAGTCCAAAGTGCGCGTATTTGATCCCAATATCGAAAATGCCATGGTTGAGGAGATAAAAGCGGCAGCCAAAGCTGGCGACTCTTTGGGAGGAGCTGCCGAGGTCCTGGTTTTTGGTACGCCGATTGGTCTTGGGAGCCATGTTCACTGGGATAGAAAACTGGATGGATTGTTGGCTCAGGGGCTGATGAGTATCCAGGCAATCAAGGCAGTATCGATTGGTGAGGGTCATGTGGTTTCTGGTCTCCGCGGATCTGAGGCGCATGATTCAATCCGCTGGGATCAGGAGACTAAGACATACGTGAGAGATACTTTAAGGGCTGGTGGTATTGAGGGTGGCATGTCTACCGGCGGGCTTATATCTGTAACCGCGTGGATGAAGCCTCTTTCAACCCTGAACCGTCCCGTGATAAAGACAGTTGATGTGGTAACAAAAGAAGAGACGGTGTCTTTTAAGGAACGCACAGATGTGACGGCGGTTCCGGCCATGGGCGTTGTCGCCGAGGCTATGGTTGCATTGGTCCTGGCAACAGAGGCGGTACGCAAGTTTGGCGGGGATTCGGTGGCTGAGATGGTTCGAAATTATGAATCCTTTAACGCTCATATCCATGAAACACCGTCCGCCTCAAAAGGTTGAGCAGATGTTACCTATACCCAATTTAGATGTTCAGCTGGTTGGCAGGTTTTGGGTTTCACCAATTGGGGATACTCGGTCAGCGGAGCAAACGGATTTGAGAACTGATTGCTGGTCCAGTAATTAAGTTGAAGCGGTTTGGAGTTAGAGGAGAATGGGGTTATATCGTTTACGGCCCCTTTTGGGGCCAACCTTAGGTTGAAAGGTCTTATGTGTCCACGGTGTTGCACGACGAAATCGTCGTAGATCTCGGAGATCGGAGTTATCCGGTATTTGTCGGTAGTGATATGGTGGCCGATGTCGAGTTAATGATTCCTGATGACGTTGGCAAGATCGCCATAGTAACCCAACAGAACATAAAGATTCTTCCCAAGCTGGCTCGTCCATTTCAGATCTTCAATATCGACGACGGCGAGCAGGCCAAGTCGCTAGCAACCGTAGCTGAATTATGTAGCGGATTTGCGCGCATGGGAATGAACCGCAAGGACCTGGTTCTGGCGATCGGCGGGGGTATCGTAAGCGATACGGCCGGATTTGCTGCGGCCTCATTTCACCGAGGATTGCGTTACGGAATAATTGCGACGACCTTGTTGGCGCAGGTGGATGCGGCTATTGGCGGCAAAACAGGTGTGAACATTGCGGAGGGGAAGAATTTAATAGGCGCTTTTTGGCAGCCCAGCTTTGTTTTGTGTGATTTGGCGGCATTGGGATCTTTACCGCAACGCGAGTTGCAATGTGGCCGCGGAGAGATGGCTAAGTACGCTTTTCTGGGAGCCGAAGGACTGGATAGGATGCCATTGCATGCTCAGGTTTCGGCTTGCGTGCGGATCAAGGCGAATTTTGTAGAGAGCGACGAACGCGAGGGTGATCGTCGAGCCCTGCTCAATTACGGTCATACCCTGGCGCATGTGGTAGAAGCAGTGGGGTTCGATGACTCTCGTGTGGATCTTAAGCATGGTGAAGCAGTTGCAATCGGACTAATTTTTGCCGCGCGACTTGCCAAGAGGCTGGGAAGAATCGATCAAGCCCGGGTGGACTACCACTATAGGGTGATCGAGTCCTACGGGCTTCCCACCAAGCTTCCTATCAGGGTTGATCCGGACAGATTGATCGAATTAATGTTTAAGGACAAAAAATCATTTGGCACTCTCACGTTTGTGCTTGATTCGGACTCTGGTGTCGAGTTAGTTCGTGATATTGAAGTTGATCCGGTTAAAGAGGAATTGGTGGAGTTCAACAGCTAGCGCGTGCCACCGTACCACCTATTTTATACCAGTTATCTCCGGCGGGTCGGTAAAATAAAGGCAACTGTTGGCAAATACGCCGGGCTGTCCCAGGGTAAATATCGTTTATCAAGGCTCCCTAATATGTTTTGCAGCCGCGGAAAGCAGGCCATTGATGAATTTTCCCGAGCTTTCCGTTGAGAATTTTTGCGCCAGCTCCACTGCTTCCGAAAGTATTACTCCGGTTGGAACTTCCGGACAGAAAATGAGTTCAAACAAGGCGAGTTGGATTATCGAGTGGTCCAGCACCGGCATGCGCGATGGATCCCAGTCCTGGGAGTAGCTCATTATCTGGGTGTTCAGCTGGGATTGATTGTTCGAGATTCCAAGAAATCTCTTGGTAACAAATGGATCAGGTGTGAGGGTCAACTCGTCTAAGAGTACCTCTGGAGTGCTATTTTTCATCTCCAGTTCGTACAACAATGAAATAACTCTCTCCCGGCCTTCTCTGCGAGAGACTATTGGAACGACCCAGTCCTCGCTGCCGTCGATGTCGTCGTTGGGGTCGGCGACTGTTTCGAGGGGGTTATCTTCCTCATCTTCAGGCACGAGTGAGATACTCTCCGGTTCTTGTGTCGACTTTTATACGCTCTCCCGGCTCGATGAATAGCGGAACCTGCAGAACCAGACCGGTTTCGACCGTAGCAGGTTTTCGAGCTCCGGAAACACGGTCTCCTTGTACACCCGGTTCAGTCTCAGTGACGGTCAACTCCACGGCTGCGGGGAGTTCCACGGCCACGACTGAGTTCTCGTATTGACTGATTGTTGCCGAATCGCCTTCTTTTAGAAAATTTGATGCCGGGCCCAATACGCTTGGATCCAATTGGATCTGGTCGTAGGTGCTGGTATCCATGAACACGTACTCAGTACCGTCGCGGTAAAGGAACTGCATGTCGTTCTTATCAATTATTGCCTGGTCAAGCTTCTCGTCTGCTCGGTAGGTTCGTTCAATGACAGCTCCGGTACGCATATTCTTGAGCTTTGTACGTACGAACGCGCCACCTTTGCCCGGCTTTACATGTTGGAACTCAACCACAGTGAAAAGCCCATCAGGTAGATCCAGAGTCATGCCGTTTTTTAGATCATTCGTCGATGTTGAGATTGCCATGAGATCCTTCCAGCTGGCTATGAATTATGAAGCTCATTTTGAACGTGGTACCCATTCTAACCCTTTATAGCAGCCCAACAAGGCCGGGGAGCGGGGCTGGTAAGGTTCGGTTATGAAATCAGTGGGGATTTGTCGATCCTGGTCAAACACTCGATCCCGAGGGGAGTGATAGCAATGGTGTCCTCAATGCGTATTCCGAGTTCTCCCGTCAGATAAACACCGGGTTCAACGGTAACCACATCGGTTGCCGACAATTTCGAATTGCTTTGCCCGTGGATGAAAGGCAGTTCATGAATCTCGAGTCCGACTCCGTGGCCGGTGCCGTGCGTAAAAAATTTGCCAAGTTCGTCGGCGATCAAAGATTCTCGGCAGGCCGAATCGATCGCAGAGATTTCTGCCCCCGGAACCGCCGCGGATACCCCCGCCTTTTGGGAACGTTCGACTGATTCGTAGATTCGTTTGAACCGATTGCTGGGAGAGTTACCCAGGAAGTATGTTCTGGTGCAGTCGGAATGGTATCCGTCCCAAACGGCACCAAAGTCAATCACTACAGCGTCTCCTTCGGCGATTTTCCTGTCCGTAGGTCTAGCGTGAGGCATGGCGGAGTTGGGTCCAGATGCAACGATAGTTTCAAACGAGGGCCCTTGCGCACCGAGCATGCGCATCTGAAATTCCAACTCAGCGGCAAATTCGGTTTCAGTAGGTTCAAGTGTCAGTTTGGGCAACACCCGAGCAAGGGCAGTGTCAGCAATTTGGCTGGCTTTCCTTATCGCATCCAGCTCTTCCTCGTCCTTGAATCGTCTCAGTGCCTCCACTTTTACCGAACTAGGGACAATTGTCCGTTCCATCGCTTCCGACCATGAATTGAACGAGGCGAGGGAGGTTGAATCTGCTTCAATGGCAAGATTTGAGCTTCCTTTGGCAAAAGTACGTGATTGGTCGAACTGTCTTTGGGTATTTCCGATAGCTATCGAAACCTGTGCGCCAGATTCTGCGGTTTGGACAGCCGCCTGCTCGCTATATCGGCCATCTGTGCATAGCAGCCCAGAATCTGTTGATTGTGAATTCGACGCGATAATAAGCGTTCCAGCGGAACCACTGAAGCCTGTCAAATATCTGATATTGAGGAGGTTGGTGATAATCAGGATGTCTATCGCGGCTTGGTCAAGCAGAGTTCTCAGGGCGAGTATTCGGTGATTGGTATTCATTATTAACTATTGTCCATGTCTGAAATATTAGTGATGGTCACCTGGTAGGGTGGAATAAATTTCAAGTAAGTAAGTAAGTTATTCAGGGAATTTTTCAGGTTCTAGTCACCTTTTAGATTTAGGATCTAAAAGAAGATTACTAATAGTGCGGAAGTACATTGTCTTTACCGCCAGATTAACATATCAGCTGCATCGCGAGTGATCTAATCTTTGTGGCTAGAACTTTCGAACTTAGGCATCGATAGCGATAGGTTTTTATGAATTTACTAGTAGGCACAGTTGGACGGCAGAGTGCCATGAGGGTTGTCGGTAGTTATGTGGCTCTAATGAAGCCGCGCATAATCGAGCTTTTACTTATAACAACCGTCCCGGCGATGATTGTGGCAAAGCAGGGTATTCCGAGTATTTGGCTGGTTCTAATGACCCTAGCGGGCGGCACCTTATCGGCGGGCGGTGCAAATGCGGTCAATATGTGGGCCGATAGGGATATTGACTCGCTAATGAAACGGACTCAGAAGCGCCCGCTTGTAACTGGTGAGATTTCGCCAACTTCGGCACTGGTATTCGCAGTCATTTTGGAAGTGTTGGCCTTTTTCGAACTCGCACTGCTGGTAAATCTTTTGAGTGCCTTGTTTGCTATTGCCGCAGCACTTTTTTACATCTTTGTTTATACGCTCTGGCTCAAAAGAACCTCGACCCAAAATATTGTCATCGGGGGAGCAGCTGGTGCCGCACCGGTTCTGGTTGGATGGGCAGCTGTTGCTAACTCGGTGTCATGGACACCGGTGGTCATGTTCATGATCATTTTTCTATGGACTCCGCCACATTTCTGGGCCCTGGCATTTCGGTACAAGGATGACTATACGCGGGCTAATATTCCGATGCTTCCAGCGGTGGCAACTCCGAAGAAAACTGCACAGGAGATCGTGATATATACAGTAATGTTGTGGATTGCGACTTTAGTGCTCGTGCCGGTTGCGCACCTGGGGATTATTTATACCGTTGCTGCCCTTGTTCTTGGTGGGGGATTCTTTGCTTACGTGATAAGACTTTACAGAGATTGTTCTCCGAAAGCCGCGATGAAGGTGTTCAGTTATTCGATTTCCTATCTCACGCTTCTATTCTTGGCGATGGGGATAGATATTCTTGTCAGATACCATTAACGCGAAAGGCAACAAGTACGGCAACGCCGGCAGCAGAACGAGGAAGCTGATCTTCTTTGGGCTTATTCTCCTGGTGGTTGCTTTGATTGCCTACGCAGTTGCTGTGTCATTATCGGCAAGTAATGACACAGGAGGACGAACTCCGTTGGCGCAGGCCTCGGGAGTAGAGGTGGGTGGATCCTTGGTGGGAAAGCCGGTGCCGAACTTCACTCTCACCTCTATCGGCTCACCGTCGGTGGCTTTCAAATTGAGCCAGTTCATCGGTCATCCAATTGTACTGAACTTCTTTGCGTCATGGTGCATCCCGTGTAAGACTGAACTTCCTGAGTTTGCTGCGCTTTCTAAGAGTGAATCAGGCAAGGTCGAGTTTCTGGGTGTTGACGAGAATGACACCAGGACTGCCGGATCTGCCATCTTAAGCCAAAGCGGAGTGGGCTATCCGACCGCCTTTGATGGAAGCGGCAAGTTGGCGAAGGCCTATCACCTTATTGGCCTGCCCACCACCTTGTTCATAAACTCTAAAGGTGTGGTCGTCGAGGATATTGCCGGTCAGATAACCTCCTCGATGCTTTCAGCGGATATTGCCAAAATTATCGGAAGTTGAATATCGGAAACTGTCATCGTGCATTTATTTAGCTTCGGTGAATGGGACTTTTGGTTCTGTCGCAGTTCTCTTAGCCGACCGGAGTGACAGGTGAGCCTGGGGGGCACGCCCTTGGATCCCAAGGCTGTAACGGTGTCACTGCCTGGGTTGCCGCAAGAGTAATGGGCGCGATGGTAGTTGGAGGACTTGTCGTAGCCGGGCTAGTCGGATTGGTGATAGATGGGGCTTGGGTGGTTACCGGAGGAGCCGGTTTGCCAACAGTTAGTTTGGTACCAGTTATCACCTCAACTGGAGCTCCAGTGAGCGTCGACGACTGGCCCATGATTACCGCACCAGAAAGGGAATCCCTCACCAGCGCAGCTTGTTGTTGATATCCGGGCTTGTAATAGACAATGGTTTCAAGGTCCTTCCCAAGTACCTTTGAATTTCCTGTGGAGGTTACATTGAACCCGTCGGATGTGAGTTCCTGGCCAACCGTGCCAGCCTGTTGAGCAATGCCCGAGCCATTCAGTACGGAAATGGCAAAGCTATTCTTTTTGACGTTCGGTGTTGGAATATCCAGATACTGATTGATGATTGACTGATCTTGCGGCTGTGCCGGAAATACCACGTCTCCGTAGTTCGCCCCGTTGTAGATGAAATTGTTCTCCAGGGCGACTGGAAGCGTGGCTGTAGGGATAGTGTTGGGATTGAGGTTTCTGAACTTTGTTGCCAGGGATATCATCTCTCCCAGGCTGAATCCCGAGTCGACCTGCAGATCCGGTGCAACTGAGGAAAGTATCGCATTTAGCGTGAGTGGGTTTGAAATTCCCTTTTGTTTTACGGCACCGAACAGGACTCTCATGAATTCGTGATCCCGCCGAATTCTTGACAGATCTCCAAGAGGGTCTTCGACCCAACTGCCTGAGGCAGTCTTGTACTCGAGATGCCTGGCTCTTACGACTGCGAGAGCCTGGAACCCATTCAAATAGTGGCAGCCGGTCGTTTGGATGTTGAGAGATGAGTATGCGTCCCGCACCGGATAGGGGAAGTACATGTCCAATCCGCCAAGGGTTTGTACAATGTTCTGAAACGTATCGAAATTAAGTTCCACGTAATGGGAAATGGTAATTCCGAGGTCTTGTTCGATTGTTGTCACAAGTTGGCTTGGTCCACTGTTTAGAGCCGCATCGACCCGGTTGGAAAGCGTGCTTCCAGGGATTGGCATGAACAAATCGCGCGGGATCGAAACCAGAGATGTAGTCTGAGTCTTGGGATCGATGTGAAGAATCATGGTTACATCACTTCTGGCCCCTCCTACCTGTTGAGGAGTGCCGAATGCAGAAGTTTGTTTTCCGTTGAGCGCCGCTCTCGAATTCGACCCGACAATTAGAATATTCATGGGTTGGCTCGAAGATGTTCGAGTGAGACTTCCAACGGACAGCTTCTTGATTTGGCCGTAGCGGTAGCGGACATAACCATATCCGGCAATCGCAGCTATAACGATAATGCCCACGAAAATTATCGCGATATTCCGGGACCGCGCAGCACGGGATTTCCTTTTGGCATGCCTGGGTCCGCTTGGTGCCGCCAGTCTTTCTGTGCTCCGATTACTTGGCTCTACTGGAAAACTCATTCTAATATCTTCCCCTAAAAATGGTCAGTTTTTGTTTTGCCGCCACGGCTAGGGCCGAGAACATGGGCTATAGACTAGTGGAGGCTAGTGCCGTCAAGTGAGTTCAGTGAGGCTCATACGGAATTAGGAGGACATTTGGCGCCCAAAATTGGGTCGAATTCAGACCGTTCTTATTCAGCGACCGCTGAAGTTATGACTAGTTCGGACATAAACAGAGTAATCAGCCGTATAGCGCACGAGGTGATTGAACAGAATCGGGGCTGTACAGAGTTGGTCGTCGTCGGGCTTCAGACTGGTGGAGTCTGGATCGCTGAGGCGCTTTGTAATTTATTAGCCGAGATAGCAACATTTCCCTGTGCAGTCGGTTCGCTTGACATCTCCTTGTACCGCGATGATCATGCACTAAGACCACTTATCAAAAGCTCATCCACTGACGTACCAGTGTCCGTTCACGGCAAAACGGTGATATTGGTAGATGACGTTTTATTTACCGGAAGAACCGTGCGTGCCGCCCTCGAAGCAATTTTGAATTTTGGCCGGCCCAAGGCTATCCAACTTGCGGTCATGGTCGACCGAGGCCATAGGGAACTTCCTATCCGCCCGGACTATGTGGGAAAGAACCTTCCTACCTCCCGAAGCGAAGTTGTGGAAGTCAGCGAGCAGGGAGTCAAGATACTCAAAGAGGTGGGAAATGCATCGTAGCCTCGTTTCAATATCTGATCTGACCGACGAGGAGGTTACTGAACTCATAGATCTGTCAAAAGTGTTTCGTGAAGTAAATTCACGTGAGATTCCCAAGGTTCCCGCACTTCGGGGAAAGACGGTGGCCACCCTGTTTTTCGAAAACTCCACACGCACCCGACTTTCCTTTGAACTTGCAGCCACAAGACTTTCTGCAGATGTGCTCACCTTTACACTCGGAAGTTCCTCGGTGTCTAAAGGCGAGTCTTTGCGCGATACCGCCGAGACCATCGAGTCGTTGGGAGCTGATCTGATCATTATGCGGCATTCGTCGTCTGGCGCGGTTGGATTGGTTGGCTCCTGGTTGGATATCCCTTTGGTCAACGCTGGAGACGGCGCTCATGAACACCCAACGCAGGCGTTACTTGATGCGTTTACGCTTATGGACCAATTTGAGACTGGCCCGAGGTTGGATGGCATAAATGTCGCCATAGTCGGGGATGTGCTGCATTCCCGTGTAGCCCGTTCGAACGTCCAGCTCATGAGCAGGCTTGGGGCAAAGATAACCCTCGTTGGTCCACCGGTGCTGCTGCCTCTCGATCTCTCACTATGGCCGGTAAAGGTAAGCCACTCATTGGACGAGGTCCTGGCTGGCAGTGATGTCCTGTATCTGCTGAGGATACAAAGCGAGAGATTCTCGGAGTCACTTGTTCCGTCACTGTCGGAGTTCGCCAAGTCCTTTTCATTGAATATGGAGCGGTTGGCTAAAGCTAAGAAAGAGACCGTGGTAATGCATCCTGGACCCATGATCCGGGGAGTGGAGATCACCGGAGAGGTTGCCGACTCCCCTCAGTCGCTCGTCAGAAAGCAGGTCGAAAATGGAGTCAGCGTGCGGATGGCAGTATTGTACTGGCTCTTAGGAGCGGGCCAGGAACGTTTGGAGCCTATATGGTAGCTGATTATCGGAAGTACCTGATACGCGGAGGGACGCTCGTCGATTCGATTGGAGTTCGCCGCGCAGATCTGCTGATTGAGGATGGGAAAATCATTGCCAGCGAGCCAGGGATTGAATCTCAAAGGCAATACCAGGAAATTGACGCAAGGGGACTAGTGGTTTCGTCCGGTTTCGTTGATCTTCACGCCCACCTCAGGGAGCCGGGCAATGAGAAGTCTGAGACGATCCGGTCTGGGAGCCAAGCTGGAATTTTGGGTGGGTATACGGCTCTGGTGGCAATGCCCAATACCACGCCGACTATCGATTCCCCTGAAGTTGTCCAATACGTTCAGCGGCTGGCCGATGGGGCTCCTCTGGACATCTTTTTTGCTGGGGCAATAACCAAAGGCCGTATGGGTGAGAGCTTGACTGAAATGTCAAAGATGGCTGATCTTGGAATTAAGTTGTTCACTGACGATGGTACCGGTGTTCAAAATGCCCAAGTGATGAGGCGCGCACTTGAGTTTTCCAAAGGGATAGGGGTCACTATTGCCCAGCACTGTGAAGATTTGGAGCTGGCAAATGCGGGATCTATCAACGAGGGAGCGGTTTCTTCGATCTTGGGCGTGAAGGGAATTCCTAATGCTGCAGAAGACGTAATGGTAGCGCGGGACATAGAACTCGTTCGGCTTACCGGCGCAAGACTTCACTTCCTGCACATCTCTACCGCACGTTCAGCGGCGATGGTGAAAATGTCGAAGTCTGACGGATTGCCAATTACCGCAGAGGTAACTCCGCATCACCTTGTTCTCTCCGATACTCAGCTGATGGGATTCGATCCGGTCTTCAAGGTGAACCCTCCACTACGTTCGAACCATGACCGGTTAGGGTTGTGGGATGCCTTTGATGGGGGAGTATTCGATGCGGTTGCTACGGATCATGCTCCTCACCATAAGGAGTCAAAGGATACGACCTTGGACCATGCCGCGTTTGGACTGATTGGCTTACAGACCTCCTTTGCCGCGGTACTCGGTGAGCTGCATAGACGGTTGGACAAGCAAAATCCAGAGGATATCGACGGTGGCGGACTCTCTGACGAACAGCTGATGCATTTGGTCAGTTTGTTTACTTGGAAGCCGGCAAGAATTGCCCGGATCGAAAAGATGCACGGGTGTCAATTGGTCGCAGGTCAACCTGCCAATATCACCATTTTCGATCCTAAAGCCAGATGGAGGCTGGTTGGGACCGACGTGGTTTCTCGGTCCAAAAACTCTCCGTATTTTGATACAGATCTGGTGGGGAAGGTTCTGTACACATTTGTCAATGGGGAACTCAAACTAAAAGAAGGAGAGTTGTGTCTTTAGCACCCGCTGAGGAAAAGGTACATTTTCAAGAGGCTGCCCTTGTTTTAGCCGATGGTGCGGTTTTTCACGGGGAGCTGGTGGCTCCCGAACCGGGCACTTTTCTTGAACCAATCTGTGGTGAAGTGGTATTTAACACATCGATGACCGGTTACCAAGAGATCATTACCGACCCCTCGTATTCCGGACAAATAGTAACATTCACCTTTCCCCATCTCGGAAACTATGGGATTAACCCTTCCGATTTCGAATCTGCAAGACCACACTGCAGCGCAGTCATTGCCCGTGATGTGAGCACTTACTACTCAAACTGGAGAGCCAGCGAAGGTTTGATTTCTTACCTTTCTCGTCACCAGGTTGCAATTTTGACAGGTATCGATACCAGGGCTTTGACAAAGCACATTCGTTCACACGGCGCTCTTCCGGGCGCGATTGGAACCCTGGAGGTTGCTACCCTGCGAAAGATGGCGGAGTCCGACGGGGGTACCGAAGGGAAAGATCTTGTAAAGGATGTCAGTACTCGTGAAATATATGAGATTTCCGGTGGGTCTAAAAGGGTCGTGGCAATCGACTTCGGGGTCAAGAGGACGATTCTGGACCAGTTGTCAGGTTTCGCAACTGTAATTGTTGTCCCTGCTTCAATTGGCGCTGAAGAGATTCTTGCAATGAAACCTGACGGGGTCTTCTTATCGAATGGCCCTGGGGACCCTGCCGCAGTGGACTATGGGGTTGACACAATACGGCAATTGATCGGGCGGGTGCCTATATTTGGTATTTGTCTTGGACATCAACTTTTAGCTCAGGCGATAGGAGCCAAAACTTACAAGATGGATTTCGGCCATCATGGCGGTAACCATCCCGTCCAAAGGCTTGCCGATAAGGTTGTAGAGATAACCAGCCAAAATCACAACTATGCAGTTGACGCGGATTCGTTTGGCGTATTAGGCTTACGAGTTGAAGGCGCCCACCGCAACCTGAATGACAATGTTATCGAGGGCTTCAGGGTTCCCGAACTTGACGCATTTTCTGTTCAGTATCATCCTGAGGCTGGACCGGGACCTC
>JABEUP010000270.1 GCA_013044365.1 Acidimicrobiaceae bacterium | reverse complement strand
TCAAATCTCCAACCACCAGTACGGTGGGCCTTTCCGGCTGACCTCTACGAATTAGGGCCCTAATTCTTGCCGAGAGTTCGACAAAGCTGAAGGGCTTGACCAGATAATCATCTGCCCCTGAATCCAAACCTTCCACCCTGTCTGAAACGTCGGTTCTGGCGGTCACAATTAACACTGGGATCCAGCACTCGTTTTCTCTCAGCTTTCGACAAACTGTAAAACCGTCCATTCCGGGCATCATAATGTCGAGCACAATAGCGGCATATGGCTCCGTCTTTACTGCTGTTAGAGACCCTTTGCCCTCACTCATCACATCTACGGTGTATCCGTCCTCGGTAAGGCTCCTCCGCATGAGTTCAGCCATCTTGAAGTCATCTTCCACCACCAGAACCCGCATAGAAAGCAATATATGTGGCAAAGATGTGAAAGCTATGTGAATAAATCGGAATTTCGCATTTGTGAACATCGGATCTCAGGAGCGATAGAACATTCTCCAACTTTTCGAGGGCGGATCAGGTCTGGTTTGCTGGATTACCTGGAATATGGGATCACGAGGCATAAGGGATATAACGATGGAGACCTCTATGCAAGATACGCTAGTTGTCTAGCTGACCCGATGGCAGTTATCATGGGCGTGCGGACATGGTAAAAAAGTCCCGGGCCCAGGTTGGCTCGAAGAAAGTCCATGGGCCTTGAACTGTAGTTGCAAGAAGCTTGGAGCCGTTCTGAGGTGAAGCAACGCCGCCGGGTATCTGCGGATTATAAGTAGCGAAGTCTGGCCAGTCAGGGTTGATATCTAACTCCATGCCGTTGACTGCGCCCGCTCGTACCAGAAGTTGGGCCAGCTGGAGCGGGTCAAGCGACGGACCCGCAACATATACGGCGGCACCATCCGCAGTTATTCCCACTCCTGACCTCCATTGGTGTTCGATCCCGGGACCAACGCACGATGTTGCAGAACAAGTGGCACCCCAAATCTGCCAGTTGGGGGTCGCAGCGAGGGCGGTCGGAACGCCGTTGGTGACAAGAGGCGATAAGTTCTGCCTCACGCTGACAATGTTATTTGCCATGGTAAGTCCGGGCCCATTCCCCCACGGACCGATCTTGATGCTTCCGTTAGCGTAAATTACCAAGGATGCCGCACCTGTTTTCAAAGGGTATACCACCTGCCCCTCTGTCAAATAGCCTCCCCCGGCTACGCTCATCATAAAACCCCCGTTAAAGGCCGCGACGAGAGAGGCTGCTTGCTGCGGTTTGATAGGTGCGGTGTATTTGTAAGGTCCCTTACCGGGACTGACTGACCCCGAGTACAGTCTGGCGGAGAGAATCCCGGTATCCATCCACGCTATTCCAGCCGGAGAAGTTCCTCCAAGCGGAATTAGAGTTGTTTCATATATCGCCGATAGACCGTTGATTTGGCGGCCCGCAGGCGTCCATAATCCCTGGGCCGAACCTGCCTGCGGATAAAATGGAGTTATAGGTAAAGGAGTGGGAAGCGGGTTAGAGCGGCATGGTTCCGAAGCACTGCTCGGGCAAGCAGGAAGCAAAGTAGTGGAAGTTGTCGTAGTGGAAGTTGTTGGCACTGCCTTGGTAGACTGCGTCGGGAGGCTTACGGCAGTAGCATGCGTATTCACAGCTGAACACGAGCATAGTGCCAATGTCAGCACGGCCATAATCGATCTTTTGTAAAGGTTCATTCTTCAGTGCCCCAGTGAGCGACCCATCATATTTTTATTATGTCTGAGTTGAAACTCCGACATAATGTAGGCGGGAACGGAGTAGCAGACGGCCCTAGGTGGCTTATGGTATTCTCAGAAGGTCCTACCTTCTTGCCACCATGGTTGCAATTGCCCTAGACCGCATTTTCGTAAAGACCGAAAATGAAGGTAATTACAATTCTGAATCCGCAACCAAGTCAACGGCCAACCCTTCGGTCACTTTTTATAAAATATTCACTTACCCGATAGTATTCTTCTTTATGCCGAGACGGGAACACCACTGGATAGCGTGCTCGCAATAATCCCAATTGGGCTGGAAGACGACCACTCTCTATTAAATATTAAATCCGTCGATTCATAGGGTATTGGAGCTGTGATGATATTTTGTTCACATCAAGCCACACCTTTTGCCTGCTCCAAAGAAATCGGGTGAAGACACGTTGCGGCTAGCGCGACCCCCGATCCCATAGCGAGTTGTTTCGGTACCCGCACATGCTAATCGTGGCTGAAGCGACGTTTGAAATTGAAGGCTGGGCCCATTGTCTGGCGGGCCAACGCTGACTTGTCAGGTTGAGACCTGCGTCGTGCTTCTGGTCAAGGGAATAACGGTACTAACGAAGCACTTGCGCTCTCTGGCATCGAAACCCCACGGTGCTTGATCTGGTTTGGGCGAGGGAGATGACCTGGTTCTCCGCGAGCTCATTCATCAAAGTCGTAAGGGCTTCATGAACCCGGCGCCGATGCGAACCTGGAGTGGCCTCTGGAGCAGAAATTGTTGCACCCGTTAAGCCACGATGCTCTGACCGGTATATAAGCAACCAGGTAATAAACCTATCCGAAGAAGGCTTAAGTCATTTTTATATTTAGTATTCCCAGGTCGTTCAAGTACCTGGCAAAACTATCTTCAGGAAATGTTCACCAACGAACCATAGTGGAGCAAATTCCACGCTATAGCAGCCTCGGGAACCGGCAACTCAATACAACCCAGGCTCTGGGGAAACCCGTAACTTGCCCGTATGAATCCATGAATTGCGACACTGCCCGTAATATAGTTAACCCATTTGACTCCGTGATCCGTATAGTAAGAACCGTTGATATTTGTTCCCCGCATTGTCTGAGTCGGGTAGCGCAAATACACGAAAAAGGTTCCGTTGGGCGTTGGCGTTTGCGGTAATCCGGTATTTACCAAAGTATGAAAAACAATATTTCCATCATGCCATATTGTCATAGACTCAGGCGTCGCCGTTGACACCATGGTGTAACTGTATCCATTGGGATTGTTGATTCCAGACGCTTCCGCGTTGAGCAGAACCGGCCATATCAACGGTCTTATCGTGCTGTAGGCAGCTATACCGTGGCTTCGTTCAAAAGCAATCATGGCCCCTTGAGTCATACGATCGTCTGCTCCAGCTTGGAACGATGCCTGGAGAGAAGGTGGCGTGCCCGGATACCGCCAGGAGAACGTTCCGGGAGGAGGCGAATAAAGCTGCCGCGTCGGAGAAAGACTTGACTGGGATGCCAAGGGAGTCCAGGTAAGCGGCAAATACCCGAGCACTGCCAGTACCTGCTGCAACCGCAAAACAGAACCCCCCTCGCTGGTCCACGAAAGGTTTATCGGATTCGCCAAGGCAGCCCCGTTGGCAGCAGTTGGCTCCTTCCCTGCGATCGAATTGCTCCTGATCGTCAACACCGTGTCCGGCAGAAGAGTCTCGGCCGGGATAAACTCCGCAGTATAGGGGTTCACAGAACTCCACTTTCCTGCCACGCTAGTATGCAAATACGACATGGTAGTTTCCTGAATTGGCTCGTTA
>JABEUP010000269.1 GCA_013044365.1 Acidimicrobiaceae bacterium | reverse complement strand
CGACCGTGACCCCATCCGTGCCCTGATATTGTCAATGACCCGGTTGATAATGCAAATGCAGGCGAAGAACCAGCAGTCCAAGCCGCCGGTAACACGGCAGCCAAAACCCCGATCGTGATTCTGACTATTTTGGCGCCAAAAAAACTGCTTAAGACTCTCTTACACTCAGGGGCGAGCCGAGTTTGTCCCTGATTCATCCCCTGGCTCCAATCGGTACGTTTCCGAGCTGCGATTCCATTCGCACCGCTCCTCCCCATCCGTGGGAATCTCTTACACAACTTAGGCCCAGCTATGACCCAAATGAATTGAAATTTCACATTTGCAATTCACAGTACTGTAATTTCGTACATTTTATTACTTTTAGTGGACCTTTGTCCACCAAAAGCGTCATAAAAATGTGCTCCACACTCCTTACCAGCACTTTTCTGATTAGGAAATAAGGTGCAATCACTTCCGTAATCAAAATGCACTCAGAGTGGCCACATGCCAAATAACACGCCGCTGCAGACCGTAATTATTTGAATTAGGGCTAAGTAGGCGCTGAGCTGCCTAAGGGCATTTACAGATGTTGGCAGTTCAGCGATTATTGTATCAGCTAACCTTTGAACTGCACTTGGAAAAGGATGAACGGCTATATGAACTCCAATGAGGACGAACCGGTAAAAACAGAAAGAGCGAACGCTGAAGAAACTGTCTTCCTGAACGGTTCATCTCTGGACTCTGACCCAGAAGCTGACCCTCCAATCAATAGTCAAACGGCAGAATTTATGGAGAGAATTGGTCGTGAAATTGAGGCGGAGGTTAAAAGGAAACGAGCGGAAGGAGCCTTTCCGCCGGCCTTTGAACGTCGCCTGAAAACCATATTTGAAAGACTGACGCCGCCAGGTACGGGAAACTCCAGAAAAGACTTCGAGACACTTCTGCGATCATCGGACCGCGCTGCTTATTTTGACATCGACGTTCCTCTCGGGTCGCGCAAGCCCGGAGTTGCGAAAGTCAAGAAAATCCTCAGGATGACCCAGGCATGGTATCTTAACTATCTTACCCAACAGCTGAATAACTTCTCAATCAACTTAATGAGATTGCTCTACGTGTTTGATGCAAGAGTCAAAAAACTTGAAGACTCCAGCACATTGATGAACCGCGTACATCCGGGCGGAAATTTCTCTAAACCCTTTTACCCCAATCCTCAGAGGATCGCCGATCAACTTCTAAAAGAGATCCAATTTGCCAACGGACGCATCCTGGTAGCTGACTGCGGTAATGGATACCTGGTATCGATGTTAAAAAAACAAAAGCTTGACTGTTACGGAGTTGACAGTAACGGCGAAGCCCTTGAAAATCCATTTGAAACAAGCCTGGACCTGAGGTGGCAGGATCTGACCGTCCATCTGAACGAAATTGCGGATCAGGCGCTATCGGGTATCGTACTTCAAGGATCGACTGACCTCGTTTCACCTGCCGAAAAGTTAAACCTCTTAATCGATGCCAAACGGGTTTTATCGATAGGGTCCGTTATCGCCATAGTAAGCACAGATCCGGCATTTTATGACACAAGCCCGGAATTAGTCCTGCAAAGAGATTTGGCGCCTGGCAGGCCATTTGCCCCGCAAACATGGAGCCACGTACTAAAGCAACTTGGATTTTCCGGGATTTCGACGACTGCAATAGAAAATTACCACCTCACCACAGCCCATCTCAAAGACGTCGGGACTCTGAGCGAGATCCTATAGTCATGAGACTCGAAAACACCTTACGGATAGATCAGCTTCTTCCATCATTTGCGCCCATGGACGCAATCGGATATCACGCACTAAAAATGCAGGAACTGATTAGGTCGCTAGGAATCAGATCTGAAATTTACGCAGATGAAATCAAAGGTGAACTGCAAGGAAGAGCACAACCATTTGCAACTTTCGCGAGGAGTAGATATCGTCCCCACAGATATCTCATATACCAGACGTCAACCGGATCTCCCATCGCTAATCACCTGATAAATCGCCGGGAACCTATCCTGCTCAATTATCACAACATAACGCCTAAAGAAATTCTTGGCAGATGGGATATCGGGATTGGGATGGTGGTCGGTGCAGGGATAAAACAACTTTCAGTACTCAGGGAAAAGATAATTGGCGCCATTTCTGTCTCCGAATATAACAGGTGGTGTCTGAAACAGGAGGGAATCACTAAAAACTCCCTGGTTGCCGTGCCATTCATCCCGCTGGCGCAACAAAGTATTGACTCCTTTGAAAATAGAAAGGCTAATTCCTGCTCAAATTGGCTCTTTGTCGGCAGAATCGCGCCGAATAAAGCACAGCACGATATCATCAAAGCCTTCAGTGCTTATCTAACAGGTTGGGACCACGACGCAACTTTGACGTTAGTGGGTTCGATATCATCCCAAAAATATGCAGATACCTTAGAGCAACTCATCACTTCCCTTGGAATACAGGAAAATGTACAGATTACCGGTCCGGTTGGCGACGCCGAACTTGAAAGACATTATCGCAAAGCCACTGTCTTCGTATGCCTGTCCGACCACGAAGGGTTCGGTTTCCCCATAATCGAAGCACTCAACCACTCGCTTCCTGTTGTGGCGTTCGCACAAGCGGCAATTCCCGAGACACTGGGTACATCGGGAATATTGATTTCTTCGAAAGATCCTCTCCACGTTGCCGCATCGGTGGCCATGATCGAACGGGGTAACCAACTAACAAACGACATTCGGGAGCGGGCAAAGCTAACTGTAGCCCGCTACACCCCAGAAGCAGCGAAGCAAGAGAATTTAACCGCTTTGCAAAGCCTTATTCCTGAAATGACTAATCAAAGTTGAGAAGAATCATCCAGTTCATACCAAGCCTGGTTCCTGGTGATGCGACAGG
>JABEUP010000045.1 GCA_013044365.1 Acidimicrobiaceae bacterium | reverse complement strand
CAGGCGGATCCTGAGGTAAGACGGGTAATTGAAGTTGCGAAGGGGCTTGAGGGTCTGCGTCGGCAGGATGGGATCCACGCTGCTGCTGTGGTGATTACTCATGAGCCTTTGACTGAATACCTTCCAATCCAACGTAAACCGGATCCCGGTAGTCCGGTCGATCAGGCACCGATAGTTACGCAATATGAAATGCACGGTGTTGAGGAGTTGGGCCTTCTCAAGATGGATTTTCTGGGCCTGCGAACCTTGTCTATTATCGAAAGGGCCCTGGATCTTGTCCATGAGACAACTGGCGCGCGGCCCGACATCGACTCGATACCGTTGGACGACGATAAAACCCTGGCAATGTTGCGCGATGGTGACTCAATCGGGGTATTTCAATTGGAAGGCCGTCCAATGAGGGCGCTGATGCGCTCCTTGGCGCCGACGAGCTTCGACGACATTGCTGCCCTAGTTGCTTTGTATAGGCCCGGCCCGATGGCAGCAAACATGCACAATGATTACGCAGATAGGAAAAATTCCCGTAAATCTATCGACTACCTACATCCTGACTTGAAAGAAATACTGGGTGATACATACGGTCTGATGATCTATCAGGAGTCGGTAATGAGGGTCGCCCAAAAGTTTGCCGGGTACACCCTTGCCGAAGCGGATAATTTGCGAAAGGCATGTGGAAAGAAGATTCGCGCGCTTATCCAGGCTGAGCGGGAAAAATTTGTGGAGGGATGCAAAACTTCGGGGTACGGTGAGGCCGTTGGCACTGCGCTATTTGACATTATCGAGCCTTTTGCTGACTATGCATTCAACAAGAGCCACTCTTACGGATACGGTTTGATTGCTTATCAAACCGCCTGGTTGAAAGCCAATTATCCGGTACAGTTTCTTGCTGCAATTCTAACATCGGTAAAAGATGACAAAGAGAAAACCGCGGTTTATCTGTCCGATGCGCGAGACCATCAGATCCAAGTGATGGTACCTGACGTTAATGTCTCCCGTTCTGATTTCACTGCAATACCTTCAGACGACGGCAATGGGGCGATTCGTTTCGGATTGGCTGCTGTCCGCAATGTCGGCGAGACGGTAGTCGAGCAGATCGTGTCTGAGAGGGAAATAAACGGGCCGTTCATTTCCTTTGCGGACTACTGCATGAGAGTCGATCCGGTGGCGCTCAATAAGAGAAGTGTCGAGGCTTTGATACGCTCTGGAGCGTTTGACTCCTTGAAGCACCCGAGGAAAGGCCTGTTAGAGGTTTACGAGAATGCGATCGACCGCTCATTGAATAAGCGCAGAGAGGTTGACGCTGGCATAATGGGTCTTTTTGATGCGCCGTCAGATGGTCCGGAGACAGCACCAAACATTGAAATAAATATTCCTGACACCGAATTCGAAAAGTCGGAGTTATTGGCATCTGAAAAGGAAATGCTTGGTCTGTACGTATCTGATCATCCCCTATTGGGGCTGGAAAAAGTTCTGTCGAGGTTCGCTGAGTATTCAATTTCTGATGTCCTTGAACTTGTTTCTACTCAGCGTGCCGACGAAATGATAACCGTGGGCGGGGTAGCAACATCAGTAAGCCGGCGATATACCAAGCGCGGCGATCTGATGGGAAACTTTATTTTAGAGGATTTGAACTCGTCGATTGAAGTGTTTCTGTTCCCCAGGCAAATGGCTGAGTATGGTGCAATGCTTGAGGAGGATGCAATATTCGTGGTCAAAGGACGGCTGGACACTAGAGATGACCAGCCAAAGATGGTGGCCCATTCACTTACTAGGCCAAATCTTACTGCAGGTTCGAATCAGCCTTTGGGTATTCGGATAGCTCTAACTCAACTAACAAGGAGCAACCTTAGCCGTTTGAAGAGTTTGATAAGTGAACACCAGGGAGACGTTCCGGTACGTCTTTATGTGGAGGACGTTGTTTACCAGCTTCCCCTTGAGTTCAAGGTGAACGAAAAGGGAGGACTTATTGGGGAACTCAGGGTACTGTTTGGAGCGAATGCTATCTTTGATGCCGGCAGAATGGCCAGCCTGAGCGCATAGCTGGTGTCTGATGGTTCCAAATCTATTTGAGAACGACTAAACTGGTTTGAGGGTAGATCCTCAGGAGATTCTGTATTACGATGCCGATTGATGTTTCGACCAAAGACTGTACTGCATTAGGTGATGCCGAATTGGCTGCGATGGCAGATCTGGCAGAAAAGAGCGGATCTGGCTTCGATCTAGGCTTTTTGTCTAAGCAGCAGGAAGACTGGGTTCTTGCTACGGATGCTCATATAGATGATGAGTTAGTGGGATACTCTTTTTACACGCTCGAAAGAATTGGTGGTACGCCAGCGATTCTTATGGGAATCCTCACAATAAGAACCGGTGAAGATAGTTCTGCAATTTTGAAGGCAATTCTTTCTGACCAATACCGGAAAGCCGTACTGGCCTTTCCTGACGAAGATGTTCTAATTGGCTGCAGGTTGGTGTCGGCCCACGGTTACGCATTACTTGACAGCCTTATCGATGTCGTTCCTCGTCCGGGGTATAAGCCGACTGGTGAAGAGCGGGCCTGGGGTCGGAGGTTGGCTAAGAGATTTGGTGCGGAGCACCGATTAGATGACCGGACCTTCGTACTGTCGGGTACGGGAACGGTAGACGGATACGTAGATTTTTCCGACCCAGTTCTCAATGGAAAATTTGATGAATTCGAAAAATTCTTTGAACCATTGGATGCCGACCGCCTTGATTGTGTTTGTGCATTTGGTTGGGTAATGGCGGAGGACCTGGCTCTTGCGGGCAGGGTAGAAGAAGACTAGTAATCCGAAATAAAATTTTGTCGGATTTTATCGGCGGTCCCAAATTTAGTGCTTGGTGTTGGGTGCCAGAGAAGGCAATTCAGTTGCTTCCGCAGGACGGGTTGTGCTAGTTCCAGATTAGTTTGGTCCAGTTTAAAGATATTGTGCGTTTAGGTGGGGAGCACGTGTTCTAATCCGTGATGGGTTTGGGCTTTTAGGCCAACTGACTTCACCGCCATGAAGCAGAATTCAAACACGACAATTCCCGAATAATTTCAATCCGGCGCCGCCTTAAATCGAATTTCTCATTTAGGTACGGCCTGCACAATCCGCAGCGCAAGGGCAGAGCCCTGAGTAGTGTACCCCCCGGAACCGGATGCCCGGGATCCATCCGGGCTAATCAGATCCCAGCAACCTCTTCCGCCGGGTCCCAGGAGTCAGGCTGATGGCCGTGATGGAAGCGATGGTATGCAACTCCAAACAAGCGTATGTGACAAGGGGCCCGGTCTGCAACGGCGGGGAGATTCAACATGTAGCCGGTACCTTGATCGAATCGGTTGAGAATCGATCCGGTTAGGGGAAATGGAAAATGTGTAATGAAACAGATAAGTATTGCCTTTTGTACCTACGTAAAGTAGCGCTATTTAGTTTCATTCTAAAACCTTATATTGTTGTTTTCAAATGGTTTCAATCTCTCAAAAGACGCGGGGGAAACAAAATAGTATTTGCGGAAAGTGTAGATATATATGCTGGTAAATGCTATTACCAGATAGGGGATTATCAAATCTTTCGTTTGAATCCTTGTAGCGATACCATGAAGGGTATATCCTCCAATTAGTACTTCTCAATAATTGGGGGTTGTATATATGAATAATTTCCTTTCGCCATCGGAGATTGCTTCTTCGACTGTCGAAGTCGGTGTTGCAAAGGTCCGACTCGGTATTGGAAAACTGCTTGTACTAGGTTTTATGGCCGGGGCTTTCATTGCAGTAGGAGGGCTTGTTGATATCCGTGTTACAGCTGGCATTCCCGCAACTTTCGGAACGCTAAAGCTGTTCATTGGTGCGGCAGTCTTCCCGGTAGGCCTGATTCTTTGTGTCATTGCTGGAGCAGAACTGCTTACAGGTAACATGATGGTCCTGCCTCTGGCATTACACAGCAAGAGGATTGCCGGCGTTAAGCTCATTTATAACTGGGTGTGGGTTACAATCGGAAACTTTATAGGATCGCTATTTGTGGCCTATGTTTTCGGCTATATGGCCAAATTGCTGACCGCTGCTCCGTGGAGTACGGCAACAATTGCTCTCGCCTCAGACAAGGTTCATCTTTCATATCTTGCGACTATTGCATCAGGGATCGGTTGCAACTGGTTAGTAGGTTTAGCAGTTTGGATGGCGATTGGCGCCAAGGACATTATCGGCAAAATCTTTGCTGTTTGGTTTCCGATTATGACTTTCGTCGCCGTCGGATTCCAGCACGTTGTGGCGAATATGTTTTTCATCCCGGCTGCAATTTTTGTTCACGGGCCAATCAGCTGGGGTACTGCTTTCACTGAGCTGAGTGCGGCGTTTATCGGAAATGCCATTGGCGGTTGGGTTTTTGTCGCCGCGGTTTACTGGTTCGTATACCTTAAGTCAGAGAACGCGGAGAAATCTGTGGAATCAGTTTCAGTTTAATAATTTGAAGTAGCATTCGAGAAGGAGCTCCGTTTGATGTAGGAGATGGGGCTCCTTCTGCATTTAACCTGTGAGATCACAAATTTAGTGCAATTTGAGATCCTAAATGTAAAGTAAACATAACAAAAGTAACTTATACTTGATACCCGTAAACGATTAAGGGACGGTCGATGGGGTACAACAAGATTGAGTTATTCCGCTCCCGAAAAGGAGTATCCCTAAGCAGTTTGGCCCGCGAGGTGGGAATTTCCAGACAGTCTCTATACGCAATTGAAGCAGGCGGACAGATACCAAAGGTTTATCTGGCGATCTCAATTGCCAAGGTTCTTGGAGTGGACGTGAGCGATCTTTTTCCACAGGAATCTCAACGGCCAGTCAGGGTTGACTTCCATCGAGGCAGACCGGCAAAGTTCAGGGCCTGTTTAGCAGAGATCGACGGGGTGACAATCATCCGGCAGTCTTCTTCGGTTGGTTTTGCAGCGCCTCCAGCTCCAGCAGATGCAGTGGTTTGTGGGTCTGGCTCCAATTTCGAGATCGAATCGGAACTTAGCCGTTCCAGCATGTTCCTTGATGGATGCGATCCGGTACTTGGAATCATTTCAACTCGAATTAGCGAAGGCAACGGTGATTTCAGGGTCAGGTGGTTCTATGGATCTAATAAAGACTCGTTGCTGAAGCTTCGTAGCGGGCTAACCCATTGTGCGTTGGTCCACGGGGAGGCGGATGAGATAAGAAGCGAAGTTGGTTACTCCGCTGAGTATGTTACGGTGCCATTTGGTCGTTGGGAGTTGGCGCTCTGCTTCTTGCCAACGAATCCTAAACGTATCAGTTCATTTGACGACTTGTTAACTCCGGGGGTTAGATTTGCGGCCCGCGAGGAAGGATCCGGGGTTCGGCACTTTGTGGACAATTTCATGGTGATGACCGGAATTGATTCGGACCAAATTGAAGGTACCGAAACATTTGGTGACCATTATCAGGTTGCCGCAGCAGTTGAACTCGGGTTGTGTGATGCCGGCGTAATACCGGTGTCAGTCGCGGAAAATCAGGGGCTTGGCTACATTTCAGTTGGAACACACCAGTCATCACTGATCTTTTCAAAGAATGGCTACAGTCTCGCAGTCGAAAGAGGCATTTTCGACCTCGTAAATTCGGCTTTGTTTGGCAAGGAAGTGGCAGCTCTCGGGGGCTATGAGCTTTTTAATTAGGCGTAATCTAACTCCGAAAGGACAAAATTGTTAGGCAGAAAAGATTCAATTGGCAAAAGATATTCGGCTTCTTTGTGGTGGGCGATTGTGTTGATTTCTGTAATTTCGTCAAGCTGTGGAAGTTCCGCATCTTCTGATGCTGCTGGTACCGCTGCGAGCAAACCTATAGGCGATGCAGTGGTAAATGTTTCGTATGCAGCTTCGCTGGTTGGGGCTATGACAAATTTCATAGGTCCGGAGTTCTTGAAGAGCTCAGGTTACAAGATTAATGGGTATCCGGGAGGTTCTGTTGCGCTGGCAAATCAAATAAAGGAGAAGCTTCGCCAGGCCGATATTTTTATCTCTGCAGTTCCATCTGTGAACAGCTCCTTGTCCGGCGCTTCGAATGGCAACTATATCTCCTGGTATTCAGACCTGGCTTCTTCTCCGCTGGTTATTGGATATAGTCGAAGTTCAAAGTTCGCACCCCAACTAAATAGTGGCAATTGGTATAAGGTCATGCAGCAGCCCGGTTTCCGATTGGGTAGAACAGATCCAAAATTGGATCCTAAGGGAGTCCTAACTGAGACCCTTGTCAAAGACGAGGGAACCAAAGTGGGCGATTCATTGCTGTTCACTCAGCTCCTGGGTTCAGCTGAGAATACTGCCCAGATTTTTCCTGAGGAGACTTTGGTGGGCCGACTCGAAGCCGGTCAGCTTGACGCGGGATTTTTCTATGAAAATGAAGCAAAGTTAGCAAAGATACCCTATATTCAAACTGGCATTTCTCTCGGTGCCGCATTTACGATCTCAATTCTCAACAACGCCAAGAATATAAATGGGGCAATAGCATTTGTAAATTTTCTTTATTCAACCAAGGGACAGAAGCTTTTGAATTCAGTTGGACTTGTACCAGAAAGGCCAACGGTACATGGGTCCGGAGTGCCGCAAGGCGTCAACTTTTAGCGTTCCCGGTTGTGTTTGCGATGGGATCCGGTTGCACCTAAAGGGGTGAATTGGTTTGAGGGGAAACTGGATCTCTTAACAGAGCGCAATCCGGGGTTGTCGTTTAGATCAGCTAGCCGATTCGATTAGAAGGAAGTGGAGCAGCTGCTTTGTCAAATGGGGTTGTAAAACGCGGGAAGGGTTCGGCAATATTTGGGGGCTGGCTCGTCATTTATTTGGCCATTCCTTTTATAGGTCTCGGGGTCTACGTTTTATATCACGGTATCGGGAGCGCACCAGGGGTTTTTTCCGCTGTGTATATCTCTGCTGCTACAGCCACCATCACAACGCTGGTCCTGGTTATTTTCGGAATTCCCCTTGCGAGTTATTTGGCGCACACTGATTCTTTTGTATCAAGAACCTCCAAGATACTGATCCGCCTTCCCCTTGGTATTCCACCGTTGGTTTCGGGGATCATGTTGCTAATTGTGTTCGGTCCTTACTCGGCGATTGGAAGAGTTTTCGGGGGCAGACTTGTCAGTTCGATGGCTGCGATAGTTCTGGCGCAACTGTTTGTTGAAATGCCATTTGTGATCGAAGGCACCCGTTCAGCATTTTCTGCACTTCCACCGGAGGTTTTCGAGGTCTCATATTTGTTGGGTATTCCAAACTGGAGGAGAATTGCCGGGATCGAGCTGCCTCTAGCGATTAGGACGGTTCGCACGTCAGTAATGATGGGATGGCTGCGGGCCTTTGGTGAATTCGGGGCGACTGTTCTTGTCGCCTACCATCCTACGTCGCTGCCGGTGATGATTTTCACCCAGTTCTCCGGAACCGGTCTTACCAGCGCAATGCTGCCGGTTGCCGCAGTGCTTGTGGTTTCTTTTTTTGCAGTCGCGGTAATAAGTCGGACCGCGGTTCCCTCGAGGCTTATTCTTGGTATAGGGGGACCTCAATCGGCCAAATACGTAGAATTGCCTCCTGCTGTATCTGAGGTGGCGGAGCGCAGCGAAAGCCACATCAGATTCGACATCGATGGACATATTGGAGGATTCTCGCTTCACATTAATGTTGCTTCCAATGGCCGCTCCTTATCGATAACGGGACCGTCTGGATCAGGCAAATCCATGACGCTGCGCAGTATCACCGGCCTGCTGCCATCTTTTCTAAATGGACTTGACCTGGGTGGAGTTGACCGCCCTAAGATCGCATTCGTTCCGCAGGGACAGGGACTCTTTGAGCATCTTGATGTATATGCACAACTGGCGGCATCTGTCAGGTGGTCCGGGGGATTGACAAACAACAACGAGATCGGGAGACGGATCTACACTGTCGCAAATCAAGTGGGGATCATTTCCTTGATGGACCGGAAAGTCTCAACATTGTCTGGTGGCCAACGTCAGCGTGTGGCCCTTGCGCGTGCAATAGCAGCGAATCCAGATCTGCTGATCCTTGATGAACCATTCAGCGCGCTAGATCGCTTTGAGAGAGACCGGCAAATAAGATTTGTCCGCAACCTGGTAACCGATCTGAATCTTTATTTGATTGTCGTAACCCATGATATCAATGAGGCCGCTTATTTATCTGATTCTCTGGCAATTATTGACAAAGGGGTAGTGATTGCCAAGGGAAGTGTTGGTGAACTGTTAAAGGATCCGGGAAGCGTTGAAGTTGCCCAAATTCTGGGTTATGAGAACATTTTGGCACTCGCTCCAAGGACATCAGGGCGATTTGAAGTAATAAGTGATCAAGGCAATCTTGGTGTGGGCCATACTTCAATTGCATTTAAAAGTTCCGGTCACCAAGTGATTGAATGCAAGAAAGTTGAGTTAAGCGGAGATGTTGGTTTTAGCTTCGGAATAAGCGAGTCTGCAGTGACGCTTGAGGCATCATGTTTCGTACGGGACTGCATAAATCTGGGCACATACCGTGTGGTGGTGTTCAGCGCAAAGAACTCAATAGTGGAGCTTGATTTGTCCGAGACCTTTCCGGATCTCGCTGTCGGCGACCAAATTGAGATGAGAGTTGAACTCGACCCGAGGAGTACTTCTGTGCTCAACGGAGAGACCACGGCCGTCTAATACCGGTGAACCTTTCCAGGGCCCTTTTCGTATTTGTCTGTCAGGTTTAAGATTCTTTCCACACTCATGATGCCAGTTTTGCTGGATTCGGATTTGTCGCAGCCGCAGTCGATTCGACAAGGTGTAATGTCTCAATCCGTCGTTGCGGTGGCCGATGGCCATAGGCCGAATATGGGGATTATTTGATCGATTGGAATATTGTGCAACTTACTTGCGTTACTATTATGCAAATAGGTTGCGGAATGGGATGATGAAATGGCACGGCCAGCGAGAACGAAAGAGAAATTGATAGACCTGATTGATGATCTTGAATATCACGAGTGGACGATAGACCAGTTGCATGCGGAATTAGGTAGCCGGGGTTGGGACGTAACCTATTCGTCGGTTTTCCGTGCCCTAAATCAGCTTGAAGAGGACGGATTCGTAAGAAAACTGGCATCAGAATCGGACAAGGTGGTTTTCGAAAAAAATATAGATCACCACGAGCATTTAAAATGCGAGACCTGTGGCGGGTTTGTTTCTCTTGACTGTGTTTTAGGCGACGAATTGGCGAAAACCATACATTCGGCAACCGGATTTGTGGTCAGGAGCCATTTCTTTTCAGGTTCCGGTGTTTGCCGAAACTGTGCTAGCAGGGCGGACGACTAGTGTTTCCAACTCATAGTGTTGCGTGGGAACTCGCTCTGGTGATTGCATTTGGTCTGGGACTTCTACATGGCGTCACTCCGGATGAGCACACCTGGCCTATCACTTTTTCCTATTCGATAGGCTCGTATTCCTCGAAAGGTGGCCGTAAAGCCGGATTCAGATTTTCGGCCACCTTTATATTGCAGAGGGCAATTGGTTCGGAGATTGCGTACTATGCCCTCAAATCTATTTTGGTTAGCGCAAAAGCCGGATTCTTGCTTTATACCCTGATCGGGATGGTAATGGCGGGTTCGGCGGTTTACATGAAGGTTAAGCTTTCCAAGGGGAGCTATGAGAGCATTGAAAAACACTCTCACGCCGTTACCGTTATGCCAATGATCCACGGATTCATCGCCGGTTGGGGTGTGGGTGCATTTGCGGTCATTGTCTATGGGGTGTTGTCGCCGTCAATGCCAAACGGCTATTTTGCCTGGGCACCCGGGGCAATTTTCGGTATGGGCACCATGGTGACCCAAATGCTTGTAGGAAGTATTTTCGGAGCATTTATTGAGAAAATCCACCTCAGTGAACCCAACAAAGCTAAGTTTGCCACCAAAATAAGTTCGACCACACTACTGGCATCTGGGACGGCGTTTGTGGTAGTCGGCATTGTCGGCTCACTATTTCCTGGTTGGATTTCAAGTCTTGGAATCGCGACGCCAATTAATATACCTAACCTGTCTAAGGTTGACGTTGGGTTCTTTTTGGCGGTTCCTGTGGTGTTTGTATCGGCAGGTCTTGCGATGTACTTTGGTCTTAAAGAGTTGAAACGTTCCCAGATTGCACCGCCGCCGGAGCGAGTCCCGACCCATAAATAATAATTTTTCTAACGACTCGACTCTTCGTCAATATCACTTATGACAGTGGTTGGTTTTTCCCGTGTTATGTCAAAGGCCGATGAAGCCGATTCGATCTGCCTTGCCCTAAGTTTTTTTGCAGTCCTCCTGGATATTTT
>JABEUP010000268.1 GCA_013044365.1 Acidimicrobiaceae bacterium | reverse complement strand
GGACATATGGCTCAAAGCTTTCCGAATGACCTACCACGACATGGCGCCCTTGTTCACGAGCTTTGGCAATCAGACGACTAGCGTCGCCAGATGTTGCAGTGACCGGCTTTTCGACCATAACATGACATCCGGCAGATAGGGAAGCAAAGATTTGACTATTGTGGAAGGAAGTTGGTGTTGCAATATAAACAGCATCGACTCCCACCCCGCTCTCACGAAGCAGTTCATCCAGCGAATGATAACGACGTATTCCCCCAGGAACTGGCAGTACGTCCACTCGAGGGTCCGCCACCCCGACTACCTGAATCCCCGAGTGGCGATTAGCTGCCTCCAACATGACGGCGCCGGCCGTCCCGAGACCAACAATTCCGAGGTGGCAGAAACCCATGGTCAGAGCCTTCTATCCCTTAGAAGCAGCTTGGGCGTATGTGGTATCGATCACTGACGCACCTGTAAGCTTGGCAGTCGCCGGAGAAACGGGTGCCATGGCTTTTAGAACGTCAGTTTCCACCGTCACCGAGGGAACAATGGATGAAGTAGCATCAATAATCGACAGCATCGCCTGATATCCAGCCGTCGCATTCGCACTATCAGCGTGCGTCGCTTTCTCGATCACAGCAACTGACTCGGCCTCATGGGACTTGAAATACACAACTGCATCCTGAAGAGCCTTAACTACATCAACCGTGGCTGCAACATTTTTCGAGGTCCATGCCGTCGAGGCAGCAAGCCCACCACCAACCCACGGAAAGCTCTTTGTATAGTCAACGAGAATGCTGGATCCGGGAACTTTACTAAGAAGTACAGTCTGGTTCGGAGGACCCGCAATTGTCGCCTGCACTGATCCTGCTAAGAATGCCGACAGGGTAGCTCCGACATTGCCGACCGGCTCAAGATGTGCACTGCTCAAAACTCCAGCCTGGTTTAAAGCCACTTGGGTAAGTACGGCAGTAGTCGACCCGGCGACAGTCTCAGCTATAGCCTTACCAGCGAGATCCTTAACACTTGTGATTCCAGGACCGCCAAGCAGATACAGATTGGCGTGATGCTCCCACTCTGCAATCCACTTGATTTGCTGGCCCGCCGCTACCGCGACTTCAGGTTCCGGACTGTCGAAAACTGACATCTGGATCTTGCCGCCAACTAGACCGTCCAAAGCCGCCGTTGCCGAAAGATACGTGATATTCACATTGACACCATACTTGGCAAACAACCCGGCCTGCTTTGCGATAAGAGGTAAGAGCTGATCTGCAACTGGTGCAGTATAGGCCATATTTATAGTAGTCGGAATCGAGTTGGAGGTCGTGGTAGTGTTCCCGCTTGTCGCACTACTTGGAGTAGAACCGCCGCAAGCTGATACTAGCAACCCCAAGGCGCCAAGCCCGGTACCTAGCACAACCGCCGTTGACGACCGTCGATGTGTAAATCTATGCCGTGGCGTCCATTTACTAGCCGCCTGCTCGCTGTGTATCGTTATCTTCATTTGGGTTCCTTTCCCAATCGTCTTGCTAAACACACATTGCCAATCACTCGTTAGTTAGTTGCTCTTCTCGCCTTTTCATCATTTCACTTAACCTGCCAACGGCCTATATAACGCTCAATTCGACGTAGAAGCGTGGTCATCAACACCGCCGATACAGCGAGAATTGTCACGCCGACGAATACCTGGCCTGACTGTAGGTTCTCTCCTGCTGTCACAATTAGCCCACCGATGCCGCTATTGCCAAGGAAATACTCGGACACGACAACTCCTACAAGTGCACTTCCAATCGAAATACGCACGCCAGCGATAAAATACGGCACCAGTGACGGAACCACAACTGTACGCATGACTGCCAATTCCCGTCCGCAAAAGCTCCGAGCTAAGCGAATTAGCATCGGATCGACGTTCCTGGTTCCTGCTATCACGCCGACAAGCACAGGAAATACTGAAATTAAAACCACCATGATGACTTCGCTCCGAAAAGCTATGCCGAACCAAACAAGAATGAGTGGGAGCAGTGCAATAATTGGCATTGAATACAAGATTGCGATCCACGGTTCGAAGATTGATCCAACAACCCGCCACCAACCGATAGCAACGCCACCAAAGGCACCAATCAAAATGGCAAGACCCAATCCCACGCCAAACAACTCGGCACTGGCAGCGATGGCACCACCGAGGATGCCCTTATCAATTAGAAATCGGAAAGACTGTACTACACCCCAAGGCGAACTAGCGAGATTTTGGTTGACCAATCCAGTCGAAGAAAAAACCTGCCATGCAGCGAGCACAACCAAAATCGATGCAACTGAAATCGATCGGCTCACGAGGGTTCCTGGTGAGCGGGCGCCCCCAAAAACGTTCGGCCCCAGGACTCTTCCCCGTCTCACCGGTGCGGTCGTTGGGTCAGTCGCCATTTCAAATCCGTCCTGTTCATGAGTCTCGGTAGTAGCCATATTCTCCAGCACTGATCCGTAAAGCATCGCATGATGATTCTCCTTGTCGTTCCCTCGGACCATCATCGTCATGCCACCCTCAGTGCCTGCCACAAACGTGCAGACAACTTTTGGAATGACTCCGACTGTTTCCATTCGAGTGGACGAGGACGAGGTTCTTCAACAGTCTGTTCGAGAAGGACTCGACCTGGGTTGGCCGATAACACGACAACACGGTTTCCGAGATAGATGGCCTCAGCAATATCGTGGGTAATGAACACGGTCGTAACCTGTTGACGCGCGACAAGCGCTTGAAATTCCTCCTGCAAATACTCTTTCGTGATGGCATCTAAAGCACCAAATGGCTCGTCCATTAAAAGAAGGTGCGGCTCCACCGCAAGGGCACGAGCAATGTTAGCCCTCTGCTGCATTCCACCTGATAGCTGAGCAGGGTAAAGATTGCGCGCCGATGTCAGACCGACAAGCTCAAGCAACCGCTCCGCCCGTTGCTTTCGCTCCATGGGCGGGACTCTTTGCAATTCAAGCCCATACTCGACGTTGGCGAGTGTCGTCCGCCAGGGCAGTAAATGCGGTGCCTGGAAGACCGTGGCAATATCAGGCCTAGGCCCAGCTATGCAATGACCGTCAACTTCAATCTTGCCAGTATAAGACTCAAGACCGGCAACGCACAGCAGGAGCGTGCTCTTCCCTGAGCCTGACGGACCTATAATGGTCGTCGTTTCTCCAGGATTGATGTCAAGGCTAATGTTGTCAAGAACTCGGTGGACTGTTGGAATACCTCGCCTGGATGAGCCTGCGATGAACTCCTTGCAAACATTATTTATCTTCACACTGGCCGACATACCTCACCCCCTCCCGATACATCACACTATCGCTCCTTCGGTCGTATCTCTAAGCCTCTTGGCACGGAGCGTTTCAGTTGCAGCCAAGTCGACTGCCAACGTCTCGTCTTTGAGTACCACGCCATAGTCGTCAAATGCGGATTGAACCGAGACATAGCCTTCGCGAACATCCATAAGAACCTCGTCCACAGACCGATAAAGAGGAGAACCCCAACCCCCACCCCCTCCGGTTCTGATCCATGTGATCGAGCCGGATCGTGCCATGCGGCGCCCACCATCGACACGCTCAAAGGCGCTGGTCTCATCTTGGACAAATTCATAGTAACCAACAGTTCCTTGTTTACCTCCCCACAGGCCCCACGGCGGACATATGTTACGCCCAGGCATTGACATGCTCCATGTACCGTCAACCAGGCTGCGTACTCGTGTCCGCACCCCAAGACCTCCTCGGTAGCGTCCGGGTCCGCCAGAATCCTCACGCAAAGAACGCTCTTCAACCAGAATCGGAAATTTAAGCTCTAGGCCCTCGATGGGTGCGTTGCGTACATCGCCCTGACAGATCGATACTGAAGCCGATGCACCATCTTCTCCAGGTCGGCCACCCCACCCACCTCCCTCAATAGACTGAACCACAAACCGGCGGCCCGTTCTCGGATTCATTCCGAAGAAGGTCATTGGCGCACCAAGGGTGCCAAAATGTGCAGCAGGAATTCGGTCGCGCATAGCGCCGGAAAGGGCCCGAAGGATGGTGTCTACCACGGTAGGAACCGGTGTACTCCAGCTTGCCATTGGAGCAGGATACTGAGCCATCATGAATGTGCCTTCGGCGATGGTGACCTTCAACGCGGCAAAGGAACCTTGATTCACAGCTTCATGAGGTGCCGTAAGTGCCTTATAGGCGACAAAAGCGGCTGCCCTAGTCCGAGAGTTGACTGCGCCGCGCCGTTGCTTAGCACACTCGGACAAATCGATCTCCATGTCGCTTCCGCTTATCCTGACTATTGCCTTAATGCTTACAGGGTCATCACGATCGACAAAGTCGTGGTCAATTGCAGCTTCAGCAATATACTCACCATCGGGTAACTGCTCCACAACCTGTCGGCTTCTAAGCTCGGAATCAACAAAGATCCGATCAATGCTGGACCGAATATCGTCCATTCCATAACGGCTGACCAACTCCTCGATCCGTCGCTCGCCAAGACGGCATGCAGCTATTTGAGCCCGCAAATCACCCATCGACGACTCGGGATAGCGGATATTATCTCTGATCATTCGCATGACTTGCTCGTCGGGTTCGCCACCACTAATAACTCTGACCTGATCGAGTTGCAGGCCCTCCATCCATGGATCAGCAGCCAGACCACTTGCCCCAAACCCAGTGCTGAGACCGCCGACGTCAACCCAATGAGCTCTCACCATTGAGAACCCAAATAGAACACCATCCGCAAAGATTGGAGCATAAGTGACAATGTTGTTGAGATGCTGGCCACACACTCGCTGATGATTCATTATGAATGCATCCCCGGGCTGAAAGAACTCAACCCCAAAACGCTCCACCGAATCCTGAATAATTACATCAAGATCGGCCACAAAGTGCGACACACCTCCAACATTTTGAGCCAGAAGCTCTCCATGGACACCGAGAATGGCACAGCAGTAATCCCGTACCTCGTAAATCATCATATTGTACGACGTTCTCTGTAGGTCATATGCCATCTCATTGGCTGCCGCAGGCAACGAGTTGCGAACTACTTCCACCGTCACGGGACTAAGCATTTAATAATCTCCCTGTTGCTAATTCAACCGTTAGTTGGGACCCGCTCGTTCTGCTAACCGGATCACTATTTCGCCAGATCCTCTCACTTCGGCCACATCACCCACATCAAATACGATGGTGCTGGCGTACTCTTCAATGACAGCTGGACCATCGATTCGGCTCCCGGGAGCGAGCTCTTCTCGCTTCCAGATGCTGGCAACCCGAGCGATGCTTCCCGATTTCGCGGTGAATCCTACGCTGCGATTCCCGACGGGAGTGGCAAGACCCGTTGCCGTAGGTGGTTCTATAGCGGGAGCGTTCCTACGACCAATACCAACAAGACGGACATTGACTACTTCGACAGCTTCAGTCGGAGCCATATGTCCGTAGCGCTCTTGGTGCAGCTTGTCAAATCTCTTTCGCACATCATCCATACCTTCGCGTTCAATCTCCTCAGGGAATATTTGTACTCGGAGAGTGAATTCCTGGCCGGAATAGCGCAAATCAACGAATTGCTCTGTACTTATATCCTCGGACGCTAAGCCCTCTTGGGACATAAGTTTTCTGGCATCACTGTCCATCTCGACGATCATCCCAGACAATACGACCGGATCGAGCTCGTCCAGACGCTGGAAGTAGGTTCGGACATAGTCATGACGTACATCTGCCACGAGCATGCCGAACGCCGAATAATGTCCTGGAAGTGGTGGCACGATAACCATTGGAATATCAAGATCCCTTGCAACAGCCACGGCATGCAACGGTCCAGCCCCGCCAATGGCAATAAGCGCGCAATCTCGCGGGTCAAGCCCTTTCTCTATAGAAACTGCTCGCACCGCAAGAGCCATTTTATTCACCGCTACATCGACAATTGCCTGAGCGGCTTCGGAAATACTTATGCCCAGCGGAGACGCGATATTTGATTCGATAATATGGCGTGCAACCTCGAAGTTCAGAGGCATCTCGCCACCAAGGAAGCTGTCTGGATTAAGTCGGCCCAGAATTGCATTCGCATCGGTCACGGTGGGTTCTACGCCACCCCAACCATAGCAAATCGGTCCGGGATAGCCGCCAGCACTTTGCGGACCGATCTGTAGCGAACCGACTGAATCGACATAAGCAATACTTCCCCCGCCGGCCCCAACCTCAATTACATCGACCACGGGCAGCATTACTGGGTGGCCGCTCATTTCGTTTCCAACAAAGTAGCCTTCCGACATTTCCGGCACGCCGTCGTTGATTAATGCCGCCTTTGCTGTCGTTCCACCCATATCAAAAGCAACCGCATGTTTAATCCCAAGTCGGCCAGCAAGCTGCCCAGCCGCTATTGCCCCCCCAACTGGACCAGACTCCATAGTGCGGACAGGCTCTCGCCGTGCCGTGTCCGGCGCCATCACTCCACCGTTCGACTGCATAATCGAGAGGCGGCCGATGAAACCCTCGCCGATCAGAGCACTTTGCAGGTTAGAAATATATTCACTGACCTTTGGCCCTATATAAGCATTTAGGACCGTTGTGGATATCCGTTCATATTCCCGATACTCCCTCAATATCTCATGCGAGAGAGATATATAGGTATCAGGGGCCACCGATTGGGCTTCCTCCGCCACGAGCAATTCGTGTCGAGGTGAAACGTACGAATGCAGCAGGCAGACGGCGATGGACTCACTGCCGCCTTCAAGCGCGGCACGTAGTGCGGTACGCACAGAATTCGTATCAAGCGGGATAATCGCAGTGCCATCAGAGGAAAGACGTTCATCTATTTCAAACGTCAGATAACGCGGCACATATGGTTGCGGACGCCGGAACATGAGGTTGTAGGACTCCGGCCGGTTCCCACGCCCAATAGAATAAACGTCCCGGGTACCACGTGTAACCAAAAGTGCAGTAACTGCACCTTTGCGTTCGATCGCCGTATTTATAGCAATCGTTGAGCCGTGAACGAACTCTCCAGCCTTTTCAAGCTGAAGCCCGCTTTTTCGCAGACACCGAAGTATTCCGGCTGTCAGATCCTCTGGCTCGGTGTGCGACTTGGCATGGACAATTGCCCTAGTCTCAGTGTCAAAAGCCACCAGATCTGTAAATGTGCCTCCGATATCCGTGGCTATGACTAGACTCATATATCCCCCCCCAGGGTATGATCTTCGGATCTCTCAACACGGCAGTCAAGAGATTATCCCCCTCTTGCTCGTCGCAAATGAGATGGGAAACCAGGACTTCTTCCCCCCTACGCTCCAACCTTAGGTCGAGTAAGGGTGTCTCATACGACTCACAACTCAAGCATCTTACGCCGACATCTGCCCTCTGACGAAACTAAGACCGATACTCGCTATCGAGTCATAGACTCCATACTATTAGTTCCGTAGTAAACATGAAAGCGAGGATCAGTCGCGCGAAAGAAAGTACTGATGAGGATCGTGCCATCGTCGTTAGACCATCTGAAGTAGCTGGACTACCTCGGCTGTCGAAAAGTACGGTTACCAAGCTCCTCATTGAAGAACCGCTAAATGGGGATTTTTGATGTAAAGCTGGAAACTAAATTATTGAGATCAGAGTGGGCCGCAGGTTCGTCACAATTGGGACGGAGACCGCCTGGCCCAACCCCCTAATAGGAAAAAGTTACGCTCCGGAGATTTGCGAATACCGAGATAGCCCAGTCAACGGCTGTGGGCGCTTACATACTACGACGTCTGGCCCAGTGTGGATGAACTTGACAGCAAGAGGTATATAGCGGACTTGGTAGCTGACCGGTTCTCTGGCAGTACAGTAGAACCTGGGACCTCCGTATGAGGAAAATCAAACACCGCACCAGCCATAACCTACCGGAACAATATTGAAACGGTGTCGTAAAGAACGCGAATTACCGACTTAGGGCTCGCTCTGGCGGCTCAGGTGGCGATACTAATCAGGCACTTACGCCGTATTATCGGAGTCCACCAGCCACAACTGTTCTAACAACGCTCATTCATCAGTACTTAGTGCAGATCCTGCGCTGCCTGTTTGAAAAGACCGGAATCGAGATGAGTTGACGGCAAAAGAACCATAACGTCAGTCCGATCAACTTCGAATTAGAATTACAGCAAGCAGCGAAAGCTGCAATAATCATATCTACTTTTTCTCTGCAACCTTGGGACGATTGCAGACGTAACGTTTTTTGCCAGACGACTAAATCCCGGTCTGGATATACGGCAATGGTCGATTCAAATGGTTAAGGAGGGAGAAAACGGTGACAAAACCCTGGGACGGAGTAATTCCTGCTGAAGATGAGGCATCTTTTCGAGCGGGATCCGGCGCGATATCGCGTCCAATGGAAGTTGGCGAACGACCCGCACTAATTATTGTTGACATGACTCGAGCTTTTGTTGATAGTGCTTATCCGACGGGATGGTCGCCAACTGGGTATCCAGCGACTGAAGCAAACCGCGTACTACTTGATGCCGCCCGTGACACAGGTATCCCAGTTTTCTTTACTAAATCACGACCGGAATCTGCACCTGTGGCCACCCCTGCAGAGAAAGGTCTCTGGAAGCACCAAGGATTACGAAAAGATCTCTCGCCGGATCTTCCCCCTGGTGATGTGATAATTGAAGCGCTGACTCCCATAGAGGGCGAAGTTGTCATCAACAAGGGCGGGAAGCCGAGCGGATTCTTCGGAACCCCTCTATCAAGTTTGCTAACTTTTCATAAAATCGACACGACCATAATCACAGGCATGGTCACGAGCGGATGCGTGAGAGCAACGGTACTCGATGCCTTTCAGCAAAATTATTTGGTAGTGATCCCGTACGAGTGCTGCGCAGATAGAAGTCAAATATCTCATAAAGTGAGCCTCTTCGATATGCATATGAAATACGCCGATGTGGTGAGCCTGAAAGAAACCATTGACTACCTAAGCAAGGTGAGAGCAAATCGGTAGTTGCATGGTTCCTGCCGTTTGGAATTGAATTAGGGTAGCGTCACCAAGTTAGCCTCTGATGTCCTTATTCATACACGATTGAGTTCGTTCTTCTGCGATCCGCTTTTCAAAGACGGGAGCAATCAAATTCAATAGCGCGGACAGCCTTGCTTTGTAGGAAATATTCACCTTACGGTGGCTCCCTGACTAGTAACCAATAGTAGGTTAGGGTCCGGCCGGGAAGCTGGTGGCCTGTCCTTGCCGGTTTTGATGCTCTTGGTGTGCGAACCTGAGTAATCTACGGTGAGGTTGTAAATGTACCCTTCCCCACGGTAAGGGAATAGGCAGAATGTCGGGGCCGGCGGTGTCGCCGTTACTTTCCAGGGTAGTGATGGCACGGTCAAGTTAGACTAAGGCGCCCCGGGAATCCCCTACAACAAACTCGGGGTGGTTCAAATCTGATTTCGATCACTTCCGAGTTGCCTTTCAAGGATCCAACTGTGCTAGTTGATTTTTGCTCTATCGTTTACTATCTTCTTTGCTTCTTCAAAAACTTCCTGTGTATGCTCACCCAGGAACGGAGCTCTTGCTACAGCTGGCAGGGGCTCCCCACCCCAATGAACCGGTGGTCTGATTCGGGGCATTGGTCCGATACCCGGCTCATCCACGATATCGACGATGCCCAGCAGTTTGAACTGTTCGTCTGACAAGGCTTCACCTATCGAGTTGACTGGAGCACAGGGAACCTGGTTTTTTCTCAATTCTTCGAGCCACTCGTTACGGCT
>JABEUP010000267.1 GCA_013044365.1 Acidimicrobiaceae bacterium | reverse complement strand
TGTTGGTTGATAACATTGTTTTTCTCCTTGGTGTCCCGTTCGGGAGTGGTTTGTCCTTCACCAAGCGCAGCGGACAAACCCGGACGAACGGGCACCAAGGCAGAACGAGGGCAGCGGAGGTGGGAGGCTGGAGGCAGAGCGCGGCAAGTGCCAAACGCGCATCATCGTTTGGCGCGCAGACGGCGCTGGCCCGAACAGACTCAGGCAGGCCCGCTCAGCGCGGCTTTATGTGCTGGGCCGTCCACCATAGCGGCACGAAGTGGATAAAAGGCGCGCGAAGCGCTACCGAGGGGTTTGCTTAGGTAGGTGGATTTGTCACTTTCGAGTGACTTTTGCGATATAAACAAGAACGCCCCGTCTCCGGGGCGTTCAAAGGTCGCTCAATGAGCGGAGCCTTACGACGAAAGCTTACTAAGAATAGTCGGGCAATCGCCGCTCAAGTACACTGCTATACTTTTACACCTATGTAAGATTTTGCGTCAAGGTGGTGCTTGATGTTTTCTGCTGCGGAAGAATCACCGAAGTATGTCCTGGGCCTCGATCTCGGCTCGGCATCTCTCGGGTGGGCGCTCGTCGCGCTAAATGAGACCAATAACCCCACCTCCGTGATCTGCACTGGCGTGCGTATCTTTGAACCGGGTGTAGATGGAACAGCCCTGGAGATTCAGGAGGGCAAGGACAAATCCAAAGCTGTCGAGCGCCGCACGGCCCGGCTGCAACGTCGTCAACTGCGTAGACGCGCATACCGACAAGGCAAGCTTTTCCAGCTTTTACAGCAACATGGCCTATTGCCACATGCCGAATCCTCGAAACCACTTACGCCATCTGAAGATCGCGATGCCGTACTTACGGCGTTCGACCAGCAGATATATCAGAAGTGGCGCACCTCATCTCCTGCATTCGACTTCGCGCAACTGCCGCTCTATCAGCTTCGCAAAATCGCGCTCGACCACAAATTAGAACCTTATGAACTTGGCCGCACTATATATCACTTCAGTCAGCGCCGTGGGTTTAAGTCCAATCGCAAAGAGGGACGCAAGGAGTCAGACAAGGAATTAGGTGCGGTCAAGACAGGTATTGCTGAACTTGAAAAAAAGATGAAGACCGTAGATGCTCGAACCCTCGGAGAATACTTCGCCGGACTCGATCCTCACCAAGTTGGGCAAAACGTTCGCAGACGATGGACGGCCCGCAAGATGTACGAGGATGAATTTTCTGAGATATGGAAGAACCAGGCCAACTATTATCCTGAACTTCTGAATCAAAACTTGAGGCGCGAGATATCGCATTGGCTCTTCTATCAGAGGCCAATTGCCGCACAGTCGCATCTCATCGGGAAATGTGAACTTGAGGGGAACAATCATCGCCGAGCTGCCTGGGCCACATTGGAAGCACAGCGGTTTCGTATTCTGCAAAAAGTAAATGATCTCAAAATAATTTACCCTGGCAACCCTGACGCTCAGCCACTCACCCCGGAAGAACGCAAGCTCGTCTTTGACGTTCTGGACAGCGAAGGCGATCAGACCTTCGCCAAACTGCGGACTCAACTAAAACTGGACAAGAAGTCCGAGTTCAATCTGGAACGCGGCGACGAAAAGAGACTTCGCGGCAACCGCACAAACAAAACAATGATCTCTGTTTTTGGTGAGCAATGGAATGCTTTTTCCGACGAGGAACAAAAGCAAGTTGTAGAAGACTGGCGCACCAGCGAGTCCGAAGACTCATTGGTGCGCCGGGGCATAGAACATTGGGGGCTTGACGAAATTGCCGCACAGAAGTGGGCAGACTCCAAACCGGAAGATGGGCACTGCGCACTCTCGCGCAGAGCAATCAGTCGACTGCTCCCTCTCATGTTTGACGGCATGTCTTTCAAGGAATCAGAAACAAAGATATATGGCAACCGCTTCAGCGGAGGCGTGGCGTTGGATAAATTGCCACCTTTGCATGTTCACCGAAAGATCAACAACTCTGAAGAAGTGGAGAATCTACTCACCAAACTACGCCTGGGGTCGATTCGTAATCCTGCTGTAGAACGGGGACTTACTGAATTGCGGAAGGTTGTGAACTCAATTGTCCGTGAGTACGGGAAGCCGTATGAAATTCGAGTTGAACTTGCACGCGAATTGAAGAAGCCAAGGAAAGAGCGTGAATCCGCAACGAAACAAAATCGCACACGACAAAAAGAGCGAGAGAAAACAAAGGCTAATTTACTACGAGAGTGTGGCATTCAGAACCCATCGCGTGCGGATATAGAGAAAGCGCTGCTGTATGAAGAATGTGGAGGTATATGCCCCTATACTGGACGATCCATTTTTCTAAGTAATCTCTTCGGAGAGCACCCTCAATTTGATGTGGAACACATCATTCCTCTCAGTCGTTACCCCGATGATTCTTTTCAGAATAAAACTCTTTGCTGGCATGAGGAAAACCGAAATATCAAACGCAACAAAACACCGTTTGAAGCCTATAGCAAGGACACTGCCCGCTGGGAAGAGATGCAGGTTCGCATCAAAGCATGGAAGCAGGGGAATCCAGGAAAACTCAAGCGATTCATGCTGCGGAGTGAAGATGAATTGGAAGAATTCACGACGCGCCAGATGAATGACACCCGTTACGCCAGCGTGCTTGCATGTCGTTTGCTTGAATCTCTCTATGGTGGCCGTGACGAAGCTACCCCTATTGGAACTCGGCAGGCAATTTATGCTTCCAGTGGTGCAGTCACCGCCACATTACGCAGAATGTGGGGACTCGAAGCAATCCTACGTGAAGCTATTCCATCTAATAATGGTCAGAGCAAAGGTAAGCCACGCACAGACCACAGACACCACGCAATCGATGCCATCGCTATCGCGTTGACTCGTCAACGTGCCATTCAGGCAATGGCGCGTTCGGCCTCACTTGATAGAAGATTGGAACAGGATAGCCGAGCTTTTCGTAGCATTCCCTCCCCCTGGCCCAACTTCATTGAATCCATCCGTCCACACATTGAACATCTGATTGTTTCGCACCGACCAGAGCACAAAATGAGTGGCGCATTGCATGACGAAACGAATTATGGTCGCCCATATAAGCACAATGGAAAATCAACAGTGAATGTGCGCAAGCCTGTTACAGGACTATCTGCAAGTGACATTGAAAAGATTGTAGATTCGGCTGTTCAATCTGCTGTGCGACAAAAAGCAGCGGAACTCAATGGTGACTTGACGCAGTGTGAGTCTGCTCAGAACTGGCCCTCTTTACCCTCCAGTGATGGGAAGGTCATTCCAATCAAGCGCGTTCGGATTCGCAAAGTTATGACTCCAACGCCAATTGCATCTGGCCCAAGAGAACGCCAAGTAGCTCTCGCCAATAACCATCACGCTGCCATTTTTGCCAAACTGGATGGACACGGCAAGGAAGTTCGCTGGGATAGTATTCCCGTTTCACTCTACGAAGCAATGGAGCGTAAACGAAAGAAAATGACCGTCATACAACGGGCCTACCCTGAGTTTTCCGAGTACCAGTTTAAGTTTTCATTGATGAATGGAGATATCGTAGAAATTCTTGAAGAAGGAGTACCGCTGCTTTATAGATTGCGCAGCATCGAGTCAAACGGCGCATTTTTTCTCTTATCTATTCGAGATGCCAGGATGGTGAAGGAAATTGTTACCACGGGTGATCGTTGGCGACCGTCTGCTGATGCCTTGCGTAAATTGAGCTGTCGCAAAGTCAACATCGACACTTTGGGAAGGGTGCATCCGGCCAATGATTGATCGCATAATTGAAATCGCCAATCCTGCACGGTTGAGCATCCGCGATGCTCAACTTGTCATTGAACGAACACAGCAGGAACAACTTTCTCTTCCCTTTACTACCCCGGTCAGCGAAATTGCTGTCTTGTTACTCGCACATCCGCAAATAACGCTTTCGCAGGCCGTACTCTCGCGCATTGCAGAGGCTGGTGGATCGGTCGTGACGATTGACGGAAAATTCCTGCCAGCCTCCATGCAATTACCTGTACAAGCACATTTTCTGCAAACAGAACGTTTTGCCAAACAAATGCAACTCTCGCTGCCAAATCGGAAACGCTTCTGGCAACAGATTGTGAGGGCAAAGATTCGTGCTCAGGGAGAATTATTGAAGGAACTCTATGGCAGTGATGCCGGGCTGATCGCCATGTCTGCCCGCGTCCGATCTGACGATGTCGGAAATCTGGAAGCACAGGCAGCACGGCGATATTGGCCGTTAGTTTTCGGGAATCAAAAATTTCGCCGTGGATCGGAAGAGCCAAACCAGAATCGTCATCTGGACTATGGATATACGGTGCTGCGGGCAGCAGTAGCACGCGGACTTTGTGCTGTTGGCCTGCACCCCTCCATCGGCCTACGGCACAAGAACCGTTATGACGCTTTCTGCCTCGCCGCAGATGTGATGGAACCGTTTCGCCCACTCATTGATCGTCGTGTAGTGCAATGGATTGGCGACCACGACCCTACTGCGCCACTCGATCCCACTACAAAGAACTGGATTATTAGTGCGACCACAGCACGCTATCTTTGCGAGCGGGAGCAACGTTCCCTTTTTGACATAGTGCTGCGGACAGCAAACTCACTGGCGCAGTGCATTACTGGAGAAGCGCGTGAAATCGAGATACCTTCCTTGCTCGAACCCTGCGCGGAGATGCTACCTTTGAAGCGAGAAGTGCGTAGTGTCAATGCGAAGATCCCTGAGCGGGCTATTGGATAATACAATTTTATGAAAGGACTGCTCCTCTCTGCGTATCGTTCTGTGTGGCTCATGGCCATGTTCGATTTGCCGGTGGAGACATCGGATAATAAGCGTGATTACGTGCGCTTTCGCAAAGCTCTGCTCAAAGACGGATTCATGATGCTTCAGTTTTCTATCTATGCGCGTTATATTCCGAGTGAAGAAGCTGCAGAGGCGCATCGAAGGACAATCCGATCTGCTATCCCGCCGCTCGGGCAAGTTCGCCTGATGGCCGTAACCGATCATCAGTTTGGAAAAATGGAAGTCTTTTATGGAAAAAAACCGAGAGAACCCGAAGAAGCGCCTGAACAGATACTGCTTTTTTGAAGGTAATGGCCGCGCCAACCTGCTATTTTTCAGCAAGTTCGACGCGGCCTAGTGTACTTGAGCGGTGAATCCCGGCCATCCCCAGCCAACGTCAAGAAGGGCGAAAAAGCAATCCGAGTGTACTTGAGCGGTGAATCCCGGCCATCCCCAGCCAGCTACCCGATCATGCAGCACACTCAAGAGTGTACTTGAGCGGTGAATCCCGGCCATCCCCAGCAAACTCAAATGGGTGTCGATGGGCGCATGAAGTGTACTTGAGCGGTGAATCC
>JABEUP010000266.1 GCA_013044365.1 Acidimicrobiaceae bacterium | reverse complement strand
TATAAAGTCACTGAGATTGGTGTGTGCCTGCTCAGACGCAGCTTCCAGAAGCGAGCGTTCTTCATCGCTGACACGTACACTCAGAACCGATGTGGGCATGATTCATTACCTTCAGCACTGTATGACAATAGCATACAGCTGGAAGGTGAGCAATACCTTGGCCCGTCTAAATTTATTGACCATATCGACATCGAGCGAGGCGCATTCACCCCGCCGACGCTGCGCATCGCAGCCACGCGAGTGCCTCTTCGATCGGTGCATTGATGACTGTAGAGGTTGTGCTACGGCGCGCCGCCGTTTGCGATGATGAGAACTACGTTTACGCCATAACCCAAAACAACTAAGATATATGAAGCGGCCTAATTCGCGGGATCAGCATAGCCGGCGAACGGCCGCCGAAGGCCACTAGCCGGAAAACTCTCATTCAATCCGGTCTAAAAAGTTGGGAGGAGACCAACACCTATAAAAGGCAGCCATGACAGCCGCACATGTTGTAAAAGTACCGGGACCGGCCCCGCCCTCGTCTGGTCCATTGCAGCTTGGATGTCATGATTTAGTGAGAGTCGCGAGCGCCTCGCCAATATTTGATAGCCGATCCAAGTCTACAGCCTCGCCACAATCAAGTGCCGTGTGAAAAGTAGGAAACATTCCCGTTAGTCCAACAAAGTTTGTATATCCGGAAGAGATAATATCCCCAGCTTCACCATAAGCGTTCGGTCCGGCCAGTAACTGTACCCATTGGTCGCCTTCAAACAAATTCATAGCTTTCGCCCGCATGCTCTTCGAGGCAATCAGAATCTGCGGCGATGGCGTCCCATACTTATTGTCGAGAGCACTTGCTGCGATGCTCGCGCCGAGATGCAGCCATAGCGAAGTTTTATTGGGTGGTGGGACATTGTCCGCCAATGCCAGCTTCATTCCCAGATGACCGAGCTCATGTGCCCCTGTCATCACAAGGCACACCGGTCTGGTAGATGATGCGAGATCTCGCGCAACTTCTAAAAGTAAGCTGATTCCTGGGCCCCTCTCAGCGGCGCAATGGAACCAACCGGTTAATGGTGTCGAGACGACAATTGTGTCCCCTAGACCTTTTTTGTATCCAATCACGTTCAACCCGTATGTTTCTTCGGGCTTACCTCGAAATTCCAAGGTTGCGACATGGAATTGGTCTGTCAATTTGGAAATCTGCTCGAGCGCGGAGGGACGTATGATGCCCACTGGGAGGGGGAGATCATTTGCGGACGATTGATTACAGACAAAGATTTCATCCGCTGGATTATCGACTGCAATCACCAGTGCCCTCGCACCCACCGCATACGCGGCCTGTGCATCAGCCTGTTGCTTATCAGTCCAATACGCAATCGTCGGCGAACTTGTTCCCGCGACGACAATTGTATTGGGCCGAATGGCATCGGATGATGATATGCGACCCTGAATCAGCTTACGTAAACCATCCGAAGGTGGTTTCCACTGCGGAAACGCAGCCGTATGAATATGCCCTACTGAGAGAGACCCTGATGGATCTAGAATCGTCCTCACAGGAAATGAAACCAGAGACGAAAAAAATCCAAGAGCCTCCAGTCGAGCTTTGATCCACTGTGCAGTCAGTTGTTCGGTACATGTGCCGGAACGGTGCTCACCAAAGCCAGCAAAAGTTTTGATGTCATCGAAGAGCGATAAAGCTCTGCTGCTAGCGTACCCCATGCTTCGACGTTCCTCAGAACATGGATGACTTTTCTGCAATTCGATTACAAAGTCGACGTCGGCAGGCTTAAGCCTTTTCAGCAAGACAGCCGGCGTGTAGCTGGCGAGTGCCACGTATTGCTATGGACAAAAGGCTCATCAGCCGACCTTAGCCAGTGAACGACCGCCATCTACGACTAGTGTGTCACCAACGACATAATCACCGGCCCGGCTCGCGAGATATATCGCGGCGCCTGCGATATCTTCCCACCTTCCGACGCGTCGCGCGGGGGTCGCATGGGCGACTTCTTCAGAATAATCGCGGGCGCGCCTATTCAGATCAGAAGGGAAGTGACCAGGTGCAATGGCCGTCACATTGATAGCGTCCCCGATTAGCCGTGCCGCCATCCTTCTAGTCAGAAAAATCAATCCTGCCTTCGACGCTTGATAACTATAAGTCTCATCTGCGCTCGGCTGAATTCCATCGATTGAAGCTATATTTATAACCTTGGCCGGACGTTCTCGACTAGCAGCAGCTTTGAGAGTTCCATGTAGAAACTGCGTAATGAAGAACGGCGCCTTCAAGTTTAGGTTCATTACCCTATCCCAGCCCTGTTCCGGAAATTTTTCGAAGTCACACCCCCAAGACGTTCCGGCATTATTAACTAATATATCCAGCGAAGGTTCCATTTCCGAAAACTTCGTAGCAAGACGACGGCACCCATCTATAGTCGATACGTCTTCTGGGATGAATATACATTCACAATCATATTTATCCCGTTCAGTTAGTCCAATCCCAGTGTCCTTGATGCCTCGAGACGAAATGTACACTTTTGCGCCTTGCGCGACGAAGGCTCGAGCGATCATTTTCCCTATACCTCGAGACCCTCCTGTTATGAGGGTAGTTCGGCCATCCAAAGAAAATAGCTCTTGGTTCATTGTAAATTCTCATCCTAATCCAGCTTTGTTGATGCGATAGTTCAGATTATAGGAAAAATAAGCGTCAGGCTTTATGACGAATGGCGATGGAGAGGTACGCAATTTATCACATCGGTATAATTTATTACGCCTTCACTAGGTTTCGATACGTCGCTTACCCCGTTGCTCTGTACACAATAATCGAATTTCCGGAGATTGGCTATATTATTGGAATATGCGACAACATTAGACCATTCGCCATTAGAAAATTGCAGACCTGAAAGGAGCTCCAGTAATCCCCAGATATCGTCCGGTATATAGAAATTGTCTCGACGGTATTAATAATTTTAGACGTTGCGGGTCTAATTATGATCCAACATTTACTATGACGTGGTAACAAATTCGATCACGATAGTTGTGTCAAAGGGCGACCCTGCTCCGATACTCAGTCGGTATGGTTCGCTCTCTGCTGCATACTTTTTATTTGAGAAGCAGGCACAACGATATATTTCCTGCATGCAACTTTCCGATAAGAGCCCTTATTCAAGCATCATCGCGAGCCATGCCCCGCTATCGCGCCGGACACTCAACGGAATATCGGCGACTTCTACAATATTGAATGCATGAATGGCCCCTGGATAGACATGCAGTTCGACCGCTATCCCGCAAGGCAAAAGCCGTCGGCCATATTCAATATTTTCCTCCATAAATAGATTGAGCGCGCCCGTTGAAATAAAAGTGGATGGTAGCCCTGAAAGGTCCACAGCCCTGGCAGGCGCTGCATAGGGAGATATGCCACTTTTGCCCGGCTCGGAGCCGAGAAAGCTGAACCAGCCGAAATGATTTTTCTGCATCGTCCAGACATATTCACCGGTATAAGGATGCCCCACTGCGGCGGTACAGGTGCGATCATCGAGCATTGGATAAGTCAGATGCTGGAAAATTAAACGGTACTCGCGGCGTTCGCGAACCAGGAGCGCAAGCGCAGCCGCCAGCCCACCACCTGCGCTCTCACCCATAACTCCAATCCTGGCCGAGTTAACCCCAACCATTTTGCTATTTGCGACAAGCCAGGCTAGAGTCGCATAGCAATCCTCGTTTGCGTAAACCTTCCGGTTGACCAATCTTCGTGAACCGGTCTGGGTCTGACAGAATAGGTCACAGCCGCCATATGTCTAGTTGCCAAACAAATACGTCATGGTTCGTAAGATGCGTCCCCATCGATTAACATTGCTGCATTCGCCGCAAGTTTCTTCAACGACTCAGAGTGGCTCTCGCGGGTAATACGGTAGCCCTTCAAAAATGTTACCGCGAACGTTGCCAGTAAGGCCATTGTAGGCACATAAACTAATCCAAGATCTCTTATTGTGCTGGGATCGACGGCTCCAGGACGCGCGCCATTGGGAAAGGACACGACTGATAGCAACATTGCCGACGCAAATATTCCAATGCCCGTTACCGCTTTTGCAACAAACGCAGTTGCAGCGAAGAAAAGACCCTCTGATCTCCGGCCTGTGAGTAGCTCGGAGTCTTCGACAACGTCGGCAATCATCGAGGCCGTCAGGATATTTGAGGATACGGTACAGCCCGTCGATATCAAAATCTGGACGTACAGAAGCGGGAATATCAGCGCGCTTCCATTGGCAGGAAGATAACCGAAAATTCGTAAAACAATCGGGACGAGTGCAGTAAATACACCCACCGGAAACGTCACCATGGCAGCGTGCTTTTTTCCTAGGCGTTCGGAAAGTATAGGCGCTATGCCAAACGCACAGATCGCGCCCATTAGGTACGCTATGGAAAAATTCGCGACCTGTGACGATCCGAGTTCCCAAAAAAAGGTAGCAAAGTACAAATTTAGTGACGCGAATAGGCCCCACGTGGATGCAACAAAGACATTGGCTAGAAGTATACGTATGAACGATGCATTTGAAAATGTCCCAGCCATTTCCCTCGCAAGCTTTGCTAACGATACATTTCGCTTCGGTACTTTTCTAAGAAACGGAATTTCTCTGTGCGTACCAAACGCGCATATGAGGATTGCGGAGAGGATTAACCCAGAGCCGGCATATCCATAGAGAGGATAGCCAGCGGGATTTAGCTGACCAATCGCATGGCTTCTGTCTGGTTGCAGGAAAAAGCGCAGTGCGACATATGAGGTGGCAATGCCCCCAACCCATCCAAATACAAATCGGTAGCTCAATAGTTTCGTACGAATGTCATAGCTCGATGTCAGCTCAGCAGCGAGCGCTGCCGATGGTATCTCGAAAATTGAAAGTAGGGTGCGGATCAGGATGGACAGAATGAGGAGATAGCCGAACAATGCGTCATGGCTCCACCCAGTCGGGGGTAGCCATAAAAATAAGTAAGCTGCAGAGGCAGGAATGGCAGCGAAATACATAAAGGGATGCCTTCGCCCCCATGATGAATGCCAATTGTCGGACACTTGTCCTATCACGGGGTCAAATAATGCATCGATGACTAGCGCCGCCATTACAGCTAGGCCGACTTCAGCGACAGGAAGACCAAGAATTTGATTATAAAATATCAACAGAAATGATGAGAAGCCGTTGTCTTTTACCCCAAAAGCAACGGCGCCTACCCCATAGGCCAGCCTCGTGCTGAGACGCAATCGGTGAGAACCGTTCTGCTCCATGGATATACCTCTAATGCATAAGCTGTAACACTTGAATCCCGTTTGGACCGGTGCGTGCGTGTCTTGGGCATGCGCACCGAAATAGTCCTCACCGTCATCCCGGCAGTTCACCGCTGCCTGCAAGCGCAGGTCCGGAACCGTAACGGCTCGCAAAAAGATGTCTGGAGCGCCAAGATCATGCTTCGGTCCACCGCTGGCGTCGACACCGACGAAATCATGTGCAGGTGCGGCACCTCAAAAGCCTGCGTCTGGCGTTGGTAGTAACGCTTCATGCGAAAGACTTTGATGGTCTGCTGCGAGGCCTCGCCGACGTGAATTGTGCCGGTAGGAACGTATGCAGCCGAGCGGGTCGTGGCGCTGACGCAGGCCGAGACTCCGGCCGTGACCGGGCATGGTACTGCCCCATGATAGCGAACGAGATCGGCGCCAGCGTCAACTAGGTTCAGCGTATCTAGCGTTCGCATGGGCCGCAGCTGCATCGAGTCCGTCAATTCAGGCTTTCCACCGATCCCAAGATCGTCTAGTAGCTGCGCGATGTGGCTAGCCTTTATGGCCATCCACCCGTTCACTCCATCGTTCTGTCGTGTGAGGAAATAAGCCAGATCCAGGAGCTCGTCCGCATCCAGCTGGGCATGCCCATGAAGAAGGGTCGGGTTGGAAAATTGGTTCATGCTTACAAACGGCAGGCACTATCAGGAATTCTGTGTATGTGGGTCATATTTTTTTTTTTTTAATGATACGGCGACCACCGAGAAAAGAGCCCAGTATTCCCAATGCGTTGCTGGATGAACTCCTGGCTGGAGCGGACCCGGCTGCAGCCCTGAAGAGTGGCGAGATCTTCAATGCC
>JABEUP010000265.1 GCA_013044365.1 Acidimicrobiaceae bacterium | reverse complement strand
CATCCTGCCGACGCAGACCCTCAAGCCCCTTCGCAACTTCAATTACCCGTCTTACCTCAGGATCCGCATGGTACATCTCTCTGAGATCTGAGGCCATGTTGTATCCATCGTCGTATCCTTCAACATGCTCCAAACAGGCACTCAGCGGAGTATCCCTACCCATCATCAGCGGCGGCATGGCCTTTGCAATCTTGTCGCCAATTCCATAGGGATAGCCAAGGACTCTGGCGGCATCCCGCACGGCGGCACGGGCCTTTATGGTCGAAAAGGTCACTATTTGTGCAACGCGATCCCAGCCGTAGCGCTCTGCCGCATAGCGAATCATATCGGAGCGATAGCGCTCATCGAAATCCATATCGATGTCGGGCATTTGGATTCTGCCGGGATTGAGAAATCTCTCAAAAATCAGATCGTATTTTATAGGATCGAGATCGACAATCCCTAAACAATAAGCAACGCAACAGCCAGCCGCCGAACCCCGACCTGGACCTACCCGAATCTTATTCTCTTTGGCGTATCGTATCAGGTCCCAAACAACCAGAAAATATGCGGAGAATCCCATCTCCGATATGACGGACAGCTCGTAATCAAGCCTTGCCTTTACGCCTTGGTCCGGATTGGAGCCATACCGCCGTGAGGCACCCGTATACGTAAGGTGCTTCAAGTACCCGGCAGCGGACTCCTCGTACGATTTATTGCTTTGAAATTCAATCGGTACCGGAAACTCCGGAAGCTTGGGTTTTCCGAACTCGATTTCCACCTGGGCACGTTCCGCTATCCATAAGGTATTGTCACAAGCTTCCTCGACTTCGGAAAACAGTTGCCGCATCTCCGCCGCGCTCTTGAGATAGTGCTGGTCACCATGAAACTTGAACCGTTTCTCATCAGCAAGCACCGCACCGGTCTGAACGCAAAGCAGTGCGTCGTGGGCTACCGAATCTTCACGCGAATTGTAGTGGGAATCATTGGTTGCCAAAAGCGGAGCATTAAGTTTTCTGGCCAGATCAATTAGCAGAGGATTAGTGCGTCTCTGTTCTGGAATTCCATGATCCTGAAGCTCAATAAACAGATTGTCCCGGCCAAAGATCTCCTGCAGTTTCCCTGCGGTCCTGTATGCCTGGTCTGTGTCGCCCTTGAGTAGAGACTGCAAAACTAACCCGCCAAGACACCCGGTAGTTGCGATCACTCCTTCGTGATACTTTTCCAGAAGTTCAAAATCTATCCTGGGTTTGTAATAGTAGCCCTCCAAATAGGCATCGGAGGACAGCTTCATCAAATTCCGATAACCCTGGTTATTCTCCGCCAGCAGAATCAAGTGATAGTAGAGTTTCTCTCCGCCCTCAGCATCTCCACCAGTATCGTCAACCCGACCCCGTCTGGTAGGACGGTCAAAACGGGAGCCACCCGACATATAGGCCTCAATGCCGATAATCGGATTTATGCCGCTAGCCCTGCATTCCTTGTAGAAATCCAGTACACCATACATATTGCCATGGTCCGTTATGGCCAAAGCAGGCTGAGAATCTGCCTTAACCTTGGCCACTGCTTCTTTGATCCTGGCAGCTCCGTCAAGCATCGAAAACTCTGTATGAGTATGCAAATGAACAAAGGATTTCATTTTGCCAGTCCTTGTTCAAACATACAGCTCCTTATAAATACCGCTAAATGCCTCTTTGGAATATTGGCCCAAACTTCCGAACCGCATTACAAACTTACTCCGCAATTGCATCTAAGTCGATCGAATATTCGAACTCGAAAAGAAAATTACACATTTGTAAGCAAGAAGTTTGAAAAGTCCCAAACGGGACGCTGAAAAGAATTAATGTGTCCCGTCCGACCAAGCAACCAATCCGGAAAACACGGACGAAAGCCGGATCAGACGTTCCGTTCGGAGAATGGAATCCCGGCAACCGACCAATGCTCCGGATCTATCTCGTCGATTATTACCCGAACACTTGCAGAACCCACATTTATAGATTCCACTACGCAGCCAGTAATCCCCGTCAGCAAATTCCGCTCCTCCTCTGCAGTTTTTCCCTTTAGCAATGACACTTGAACTAAAGGCATACTGTAACCTCGACCTTCCAATTCGTCAGTACTATAAGCCATATAAGAATAGGCAACAGTTCATGGTTTCCGTATAAGTATTCCAAAGTGTATGATCTCCAGAGCGAGGAAGGGACGCAGAAAATGAAATACAGCGCTATGGCTTTTGAAACGTTTGGCGCTCCCGATGTTTTTTCCAAAATGGATCTCAGCCTGCCTAAACCCAACAATTCTCAGGTTATCGTACAGGTCGAGGCATCTTCGGTGAACTTCGCCGACGTCATGGCGAGGAGAGGCAATTACCCGGCGTCAGGTCCGCCATATGTCACCGGCGTGGACTTTGTGGGTAGAGTGATTGAGGCTGTCTCCGACAGCGGATTAGCTCTTGTCGGCAAAAGAGTCCTGGGTTTTGGCGACACTGGTTCCTATGCCACCCTGGTTCTCGCCAACATTGACCTGATCTTTGAAATCCCGGAAGAGATGCCATTGGATACCGCTGCAGCCTGTCCATTACTCACCGCTACCACATATGCGCTGCTAGGTAGAAATCAGGGGCTCCAGCCTGGCGACAACCTTGTTATCCACGCCGCTGGCGGAGGAATTGGCCTTACCGCTATCCAAATGGCAAGACAACTTGGCGCCGCAACCATATTCGCTTTGGTCAGCTCAAGAGCGAAAGCCAGTGCGGTACTAAATCAGGGTGCCACTCATGTAGTGGTGACCAATGAAACACCCAACTATCCGGAGATAATTCGGAGCCAGATACCTGAGGGAGTTGAGTTGATACTGAATTCCGTTGCCGGAGACACCATACAGCAAGATCTTGAAATCCTAAAGCCTGGCGGGCAAATCGTGGTGTTTGGTATGGCCTCAGGAAAACCGGGAGTCGCCAAATCCGATCAGCTTCATCACAGTTCGAGAACGCTTTCGGGATTCTCCTACGGGTATCTTCGTCGAACCAATCCAGAGGCGGCGAGGAAGATAATGGAGCAGGCTCTGCCGTTCGTTACAAGCGGCATCATAACCTTCGATGAAGTTACCCGGTACAGCCTTTGGGATGTGGCACAGGCACACAGAGATTTAGAATCGAGAACGACCATCGGAAAACTCATCTTGGTGCCCTGAAGAATTAAATATCCCCTAGCACTGACTCAATGATCTGCGCGAAACCAATCAATTCTTCTTCGGAGCCCATTGGACCGACAATCTGAAGCGAGATAGGCATTGACTCAGCCCCATCGGCCCTGAATCCCAACTTTAGCTGGGAGAGATCCAGGTTTAGAGTATTTATCAGGGACCGGGTAACGGACACAGGAATTGAAATTGCCGGAAGACCCGCCAAATTGAACGGCATAGTATTTGCGTTCAGCGGAGCCCCGCCCGCGTTATACAAAGACGGCACGGGAATCCTCAAGGTTGGAAGAGCCAGAAAATCATGAACCCCCAGCCGGTCATTAATCCTGGCGGTGAAAATCTCTTTGATCTCCGCGGCATGCTTGAAATCAGATTCCAGGAAGCTCGCCGCTTTTAATAACCTGCCCACAACTGCGGGATCGAGGCGGTGGGACTCGTCCAGAAGTCCCCGGTTACTCTTGAGAGCCTCCCCCAACATTAGACAGAGGCCAGCTTCCCTGGCACTATCGAGCCCAGGATCATCGATACGGGTGACCGAGGTCGTGACCAAACCCAAAATCGCCTCAATTCCGGCAAGAACTTCGGGTGATCCGGAATTATCAAGAACAGCAACCTTGGGTTTTGAAATCGGCACTTTGGCAAATCCTGGCTCCAACAGTTGCATAGCAGCCTCCAACATCTGTACGTTGGCTGCCAATGGACCCACCGAATCAAGTGACGGCGCCAAAGGCCAAACTCCTTCAAGCGGAATCCGTCCGAAAGTGGTCTTTAATCCAAAGACCCCACAACATGCGCTGGGAATTCTGATTG
>JABEUP010000264.1 GCA_013044365.1 Acidimicrobiaceae bacterium | reverse complement strand
TTCGACCCTGTCTTTTTCGAAATATTTGGCAATCTTTCCGAACTGCAACCTTCAGAAGCAGCGGTAATTACCGCCCCGACAAGGCGTGGACCCCAAACGGCCGACCCCAACGCCCGTAGAGCGGATCGACAGCCGACGAATTCGGATATGGGCACGATATCTCATTCTCCGTCCGAACCTCAAAATGAGGTCGGGCATTCTGACGAGATACGGCCGATTCCTACTTTGGCCAGTGGATACGAAAAACTCATGCCAAAGAACTTTGCAGATCTGACTCCTGAGGAGCTGTTGGCTCTTGTGCCTGTTATGGCTGAACTTACCCGATCACTTCCGATGCGAATCACAAATCGGACTCAGGCGGTATCGTCTCATGGGGACCAGGTGGATCTGCGGGAATCTTTACGCCGTGCAAGAAGAAGCGGAGGAGACGTGGCGCTTCTTGCCCGCAGAAAGTTCAAGCCCAAGCCCAGACGTATAGTCGCTCTCCTCGATACTTCCGGATCCATGGAACCCTATGTAAGAGCTTTCCTGCATTTTCTCCACCTTATTGCCAATCGAAGTTCCAGTGAGGTCTTCACATTTGCCACAAGGCTCACCCGAATAACAAAGGAGCTCAAAGGCGCCAACCTGGATACCGCAATCAACACAGCCGGAGAGAAGGTCCCTGACTGGTCAAGCGGAACACAAATCGGTAATGCGCTGGCAACTTTCATCGACCACTATGGAAGGCGTGGAATTGCAAGAGGTGCGGTGGTAGTGATCTTTTCAGATGGCTGGGAACATGGTGATCTTTCCCTATTGAGCCAGCAGATGCAGCGCCTCTCGTTACTAGCTCACCGCATCGTATGGGTAAATCCCCGTTCAGCTCAGGAGGATTATCTTCCATTGGCTGGCGGAATGGCGGCAGCGTTGCCTTTCTGCGATGCCTTTGTAAGCGGCCACAGCGCCGAGGCACTCAAAAAGCTCGTGTCCTCTATGACATCTGATTACTAAAGTCGCAAGCCGCCAAGCCGTAGTTGTACGTCCGCATGAAGAATACTTATTTTATGCGGGCCGTTATTAACAATTCCCGCCCAGCCAACCGCACCTTAAAGCACAGTTAGTTGGACGGGATCAGAAATCACCGCAGAAAGCCGGTCCTACCTAAGCTAAACCCGATAGGCCTGAATGCCCGTTAGAGCCTCGCCTATAACCAAAGTATGCATTTCATGGGTACCTTCGTAGGTGTACACCGACTCAAGGTTCGACATGTGTCGCATGACAGGATACTCAAGGGTGACGCCATTGGCACCAAGAATGCTTCGGCATTCCCTTGCGATTGCCAACGCCTGCTTCACGCTGTTGAATTTTCCAATACTTACCTGTTCGGGGCGTATGGTTCCTGCCTCCTTGAGACGGCCGAGGTGCAAAGCTAGAAGCAGTCCTTTACCATATTCGACAGTCATGTCCGCGTATTTCTTCTGAGTCAGCTGGTACGCGGCAATTGGGTGATCGAATTGAACTCTCTCCATACCGTAGCGGATGGCAGTCTCGAGAGAGTCCCTAGCCGCACCAAGTGCGCCAAAGAGAATCCCGAAGCGGGCTTCATTCAAGCAAGTTAGCGGACCGCGAAGACTGGAAACTCCCGGCAGAACGGCATCCGAAGGTAAACGGACATTATCCAGAACAATCTCTGAGGTGACCGACGCACGAAGCGAAAGTTTGCGGTGTACGAGATTCGCTTGAAAGCCTGGGGAATTGGTGGGAACTATAAATCCCCTGATTCCCTCGTCGGTCCTGGCCCAAATAACGGCAACATCGGCAATGTTGCCGTTTGTGATCCACATCTTGGTGCCATCCAGCACCCAGTCCGAACCGTCACGCTTGGCTCGGGTTCGCATGCCCGCAGGATTAGATCCAAAATCCGGCTCGGTTAGTCCAAAACAGCCAAGCACTTCTCCGGTGGCCATTCTGGGCAGCCACTGCTGCTTTTGTTCCTCAGAGCCAAAGGCGTGAATCGCCTTCATGGCCAGTGAACCCTGCACGCTGACGAGGGAACGAATGCCGGAGTCACCAGCTTCAAGTTCAAGACAGGCTAAACCGTAAGCCACTGCCCCCACTCCCGCGCACCCATAACCCTCCAAGTGCATGCCGAGAACACCGAGATCTCCGAGTTCGAGAGCAAGCTCCTTGGCCGGAATCTCACCCTGCTCGAACCAATCGGCCACATCTGGCTTGATACGCTTTTCGACATACTTGCGAATGACACTTCGAATCTCGCGCTCCTCGTCCGTCAACAGTCCGTCGATATCGAACAAGCCTTCCGGTGTTTGGGTTGTGTTCGCCATGTTTCTCCTGGTCGTATATTTTTAATTGTTAACTTCGCAGCAGTTGAAATAGAACTGGACTCTGACTTCACATCTCCAGCACCAAGATCCCGCAATTATCCGCGAAGCGCTGCAAAGACCTCTACCTAATAAATTGCAACTACCTAATATATTTTGATGCTACGAAATCCACCACATTCGTTGCCTGGAACTAGGTCCATAAGCGACTTCTCTAATATTACTCAAAGAACCCATGCCAAAGCCAAACCGCTTCCAATCACGGTAAGTTCCAAGCAAAAGGCATCCTAGCAGATATACGCAAAATCGGAAAAATGAGAGATGGACAACGACAAGGTCCCCAGCAAAATAGAATAAGCCCGCAACAATAGTAAAAGCAACTCAGTCCGAAGTACCCGTGTCATTAATCGGCATGCAATTGATACAGACCATCCCCAATTCTTTCTTCGGTATCGGCCAATAAAATCAATCCGGCGATAATTCGATGATGAGAATTGATTGAGTCAGAAATCGATTCCTGGTAAGCCGTGGCATATACCCGGAACGAATATTAAGCTTGAGACGTCCTTGCCCGGTTGAGTCCCCATAGAAGCCAGCATTGGGTCTCAGCGCAGGTCAATTTGCCCGGAATAGATATTGAAATATCGCCGGTTGCTGGTTTCGAGTTAACTCCTTAAACCATTAGAACGTGGCGGAACAAACGGTTGTAACCGGCCTGTTATCACTACGACCCCCGGATGTGCGCTCAAAGCAAAGTTGGGCTATGCTCGCTCGTGAACTTGCAAATGGAGGATACAACAACAATGGCCTACGTTCTTACTGAGGCACGCGTTGATGCAAATAATTCCGGTAATACCGAATTTTGTTACGCGGCCCAGACTCGTATGCGTTCCATCACCGACGGGCGGGATGCGCAATGAACAAGGTTCTCCCGCTGTCTGAAGCTGTGGAACGCTACCTCCCTGATGGCGTGGGACTCGTGACGGTCGGTGGCATGCACTTGCACAACAATCCGATGGCTCTGATCAGAGAGGTGATTCGCCAAAATCGCAGAACAAAGCGGCTGCTTACAAGCCCCTGCGGTGCTTTAAATGCAGAGCTCTTGATTGCAGCAGGTCTTGTAGACGAAATCGCCACCTCATACGTGGGCTTCGAACACATTGGACTTGCACCGTGCTTTCGCCGCCAAATCGAGTCAGGAACACTCAAGGTCCTGGAATGCGACGAAGCCTACATCACCCACGGCCTGTACGCAGGTGCCGGTGGTTTGCCATTTATAGCCTTGCCCAAGGGGATAGAGTTCACTGACATCCCCAAAGTAAACAAGGAATACTACTCCTTCACCACCGATCCATTCACTGGCAACCGGGTGGCGGTCGGTGCCCCGCTTAAGCCGGACGTCGCCCTTTTACATGCCTACCAGGCCGATGAGAATGGAAATGCCGTACTAGCGGGAGCACACTTTGTTGACCGATATATGGCATTAGCTTCGAAGACCGTTCTACTACAGGTCGAAAGGATTGTTCCGACAGAGGAAATCTCAAAACATCCGCAAGGTACCACCATCCCCGGATTTCTAGTCCATGCCGTGGTGGTAGCACCCGGAGGATGCTACCCCACTTCTTCCCATGGCGCCTATGAGTTCGACGATCGACAGATAGCGCAATACATGGGAATGGCTAAAGATGACGAAGGTGCCAAAGAATACATCAAACAATTCGTGACAAACATGTCTGAAGATGAGTACCTCAATACAATCGCAGGACGATTAGCCGAGCTGCGATATGGCGATGGGGTGCTACCGGTTGCCTTATCAGAACGGAAAGGGTAGAAAGCGGTGACAGTTAGTCAAAATGATCAATTAGCGCCCTGGTCGCGCAGTGAACTTATGGCGGTTCAACTTGCCAAGAGGCTGCGCAATGACGACGTGACTGTGATGGGAACTGCGAGTGCCATTCCGCAAGTTGCCTGCAGATTGGCTCAACTCACTCACGCTCCCGATCTCTACTCCATCGCGGGTGGCACCTGTTCTGTCAACCCCCACCTTGGCCCGGTGGTACCGTCGTGCGGCGACTACGACCTGCTGAGAGCCGATACATCGCTGTCGCTTAATGATGTGGTTCTGCTCGAAGGCCGTGCAGATGTGCTAACGGTTTTTTTCGCCGGAGGTTTGCAGATAGACGCCTATGGAAACTGCAACCTGGTATCTGTGGGTGACTGGGGCCGCCCAGCTCTGCGTGGTCCCGGAACTGTGGGCCTGCCGTTTCTGTCCCGGGTAGGCAGAATCCTAATTTACACTCAGTCACACAACGCCCGTACATTTGTCGAGCGCGTTGATTTTATGGGAGGACCCGGATTTCTCCGTGGACCGGCAGACTGGAAAGCGGCAGACCTTCCCGGAGGCGGTCCGCAACTGGTAGTAACCCCACTCTGCACTATGGGCTTTGACCCGGAAAGCCTTCG
>JABEUP010000263.1 GCA_013044365.1 Acidimicrobiaceae bacterium | reverse complement strand
GCGATGACATCAGTTTCCGTACCTCCAGGATTTTCAGTCCACTTAGCAGGCCAAACGGCCACATCAGTGGATTCCGCGTCAAAAAATGGCAGCCAGTCAACCAATACGCAGAACTACTCGGTATTGATAATTATCATTATTTTGGCTCTAGTTTTCCGTGCAGTTCTCGCCCCGATTATTACACTTTTACCTGCGCTTTTAGTGGCAATTGTTGCTGGTCCGCTGGTGGCTGAGGCATCACATCTGGGATTTCAGGTTTCTTTTATAACTCAACTGCTCCTGATAGTTCTAGTGCTGGGTGCAGGGACTGATTATGGCCTGTTCTTGGTGTTCAGAGTTAAGGAAGAACTAAAGAAAGGCAACACCCCAAAAGATGCCGTATCGTTTGCGCTTTCCAAAGTAGGAGAATCCATTACCTTTTCAGCTGCAACGGTAATTGCCGCACTACTCTCACTGGCCACGGCCCAATTTGGCCTGTATCGTGGACTTGGATATCCTCTTGCTATCGGAATTGCTCTCATGCTTCTGGCCGGGATTACCCTTCTTCCTGCTCTTTTAGCAATATTGGGCAGGGCAGTATTCTGGCCCAGCAACGTTAAGGCTGGCTCCTACAAAATCGGTACATGGGGAAAACTTGCGAGCACAATCGTTAAGAGGCCATTGATAACGCTAATAGTGGGCGTCATATTCTTTGGCTCACTGGCGATCATGTCGGTTGGAAACCACCCTTCTGGTTTCTCATCAACAACTAATTCACCTAAAGGTACCGACAGTTACTATGGTAATGCGATCCTGAACGCACATTTCCCAGCTTCAAACTTCAATCCTACCCAGGCAATTTACACATTCGATCAACCGGTGTGGAATCACCTAACCCAACTATATGACATCGAAAATGCCCTGACCCAGTCTCCGCAATTCAAGACGGTCTCTGGTCCATTCGATACTACAGGAACCAAGCTGACCCCATCCCAGTTAACTACATTGCATACGCAGCTTGGCAATCCAAAGCTGCTGCCAACTGTGAAGCCACCTGACAACTCAGGTTCAAATGGCTCGATAAGCCAGGCATTGTATAACTCTTACAGATCGGAATTTCAATACATTTCCGCAGATGGCAAAACAGTCGTTTTCGAAACCACACTTAGTGCGGGAGCAGCGTCTTCGACATCTGCGTTGAACGCCGTACCGACGATACGGGCTCAGGTCGCAAAAATTGGTCACCAATTTGGTGCGGTTGCGAACGGTGTTGCGGGCCAGGCACCTGCGAGCTATGACATCTCGACGGCCTCGAATTCAGATCTGTTCAGGATAGTGCCAATAGTTGTAGTAATAATTGGCCTCTTACTTGCCATAGTTTTGAGATCGTCGGTAGCACCTCTCTATCTTGTTATCTCTGTTGTACTGTCTTATCTGGCCGCACTTGGGCTTGACGTTCTGGTTTTCGTGCATCTCTTGGGCCACAAAGGACTGTCCTTCATTCTTCCTTTCCTGTTATTCATCTTCCTGCTTGCACTGGGTGAGGATTACAACATTCTCGTAATGACGCGAATTCGAGAAGAAGCTCACCATATGAACCTCAAGGATGCGGTAACATCCGCATTGAATGCGACAGGGTCCACCGTTACCTCAGCGGGTTTGGTATTGGCAGGTACATTTGCCGTCCTTGGACTGTCCTCCGGAGGAAACGCGCAAGTCCAGGAGATTGGCTTTGGACTCGCTCTGGGGATATTAATGGATACATTCCTGGTAAGGACCCTACTGGTGCCCTCTACCGTGGTGTTGCTAGGGAAATACAACTGGTGGCCGTCAAAGCTCGTCCAAGCTCATGAGACGTTTAGCAAAGACCCGCTGGGAGAAGGTACCGAAATGGCGCTCGACTGACAAAAGAAACATCGTACACAGTCCGATTACTCCGTGAAAACAAAGTTCACACCGCGCCCTCCTTCTAATCAATTACAACATGGGTGACATATCGGGCCTTCAGCGCTTAATTCATATTTTCGTCCAAAATGACCCCCAGCAGATTTTGCCATAACCGCTCATGTTTTAGCTCTAGAATGACGTCCTGAGACATCTGGTTAGACGAAACCTATACTGGGCAGTGCCCGGTGACTGAAAATCATCAATCGAAGCTTGAAAAACTCCCCTTTGAGACTATCCAATCAGATAAGATTGTCTACACAACTGTATGCAATTAAAGCCTGCACCTTTGGCAAATAGGTTATTGGCCTGTTCGGAGGGCCATTGAAACTTAATAATCCAAATTATGAGGTCGAAAGTTCCTGAACACTGTTCCAAACGCTCTAGTTTTACGTTGCAAGCAAGTTTAGAAATAATCCTTTTGTGGCAATTCGATAACAAGCATGGAATTGGACCTCCACTCGAAACCGAACTGCGCCAAGGGGCCTACAATGCGAGGATCTTATGTCAGACAAGGAAATGATCGATCAGATAAGGGATCTGATATTACGCCGGGCTTTGGTGCCAGGACAACCCATTCGACAGGCAGAAATCGCCGAAAGACTTAATGTGAGTCGAAGTCCAATTCGCGAGGCGCTTCAGGGTCTTGAGGCGGAAGGACTGGTTACATACCAGCGAAACCGCGGTTACGTTGTCACACGGCTTAGTGCCGGACTTCTGCAGCAGGCCTACCGAATGCGCGAATTGCTAGAAACCGAACTGCTGCAAAATATTAAATGGCCAGATCCCGAGGAGTTGAGCCGTCTGGGGGATCTGCAAAAGAAATTAATCGATGCAAGAGACAGCGTAAACAACCTTGTAAGACTCAACCGGGAATTTCACTTTGCAATCTTTGCGCTAGCACAGATGAGTCTTTTCGACGAAGAGGTAGGCCGTCTATGGAGACTCACAGAACCGTATCGAGCGGTCTATCTTGTCAGCGAAACCACCCGAGAAGAGATCATCCGTGAACATGAGTTGATTCTTGAGTGCTTGAGCCAGCGCGACCGTGATCTTTTACTTATTCTGACTGCCCAGCACCGAAAGAAATCAGAGGTCTACCTGATCAAGTTTCTGGAAGAGGAACTTTCCATGTTCGAACCTGCAGGCGCCCTCATTTAGAAGCCCAGCCCAGCCAATTATACAAGCAAATATCTCTTCCACAGTCTTGATCGGCGCTACGGGCTGACGTGGATGCGCGGACTCTGACACGTGGCGGACATGTGAGTGCTGACCAAGTTACACCACCGACGTGAAACAGAACTCTGAGCTTACAATTTCAAATGGTTGGATTCCGAGGGCGTACGGCTCTTCACGTTAACGCAAATCGTTATTCCAAGAACATTCTTATACTATTCCTAATAAATCTTTCTTCTATTCACTTGGCTTAGACCGCTTTGGGCCGTTTGTCAAAGAATCGCTTGGCTTTCAATTCGTAGCGTGGAAGTGTGCCGGGACTAAGAATCTCCACATCAATTTTTACCCCAGTCTTCGACTTCAAAACTGCCTGCAGGTCTTTTTGAAGTCTGGAGTAATGATCGGAGTGAACTCCTGCAAGCGGTTCCACTTTAACTGTCACCTCGTCATTTAGTCTTCCTTGAGTCACATGCAGCTCATAGTGAAAACTTAGGTCATGAACGTCGCTGAGCAGATACTCGATGGCGGCGGGATATACATTGGTTCCCTTGATAGTGATCATGTCATCGGTACGACCAAGAACTCCACCCTCATAAAGGAGCCACGTGCGTCCGCAGCTGCAGACATCATAATGGGCACGAACCAAATCATGAGTTCGGTACTTGATGACAGGTTGCGCCATCTGGCTGTAACTCGTAACCACGTTTTCACCCACTTCGCCAGCACCAACAACCATTCCTGATGAATCGAGAATCGTAGCATACCCTTGATCCTCGCTAAGGTGGCAACCATGCTGGTCAGGACATCCGGGAGCTATGGCACCGACTTCCGCAATGCCATAGGAGTCATATGCTTTAGCTCCCCAAGCATGTTCTATTGCTTTACGTGTAGTAGGAATACCAGCTCCTGGCTCTCCGGTGTTGATGATGTATCGGATGAAGGTCTTACTTGTGTCCATACCGAGATCTTTTGCTAACTCTGCGAGATATAACGTGTAAGTTGGAGTTGCCACAAGAACTGTAGGCTTGAGCAATTGGATCTGTCTCAATCTTTCTTCAGATGATAGCCCTCCGCCACTTAACACTGTGGCGCCTAAACATCTAACTCCCCAGTAGGCACTCCAAAAGCCGGCATACATCCCCCAAGGAAACGCAAAATAAAAGGAATCATGAGAACGAATTCCTGCTTCCCAAAACAGGTACGCCCACGGTTCACCATATTGCAGCTGGCTATGCATAGAAAAAGGAATTCGAACCGGGATTCCAGTTGAGCCGGATGTTTGGAAATTGTAAATATAAAAGTCGCGACTCAACGCAACGCTGTCACCCCATGGCGGATTGACTGACTGCGCTTTGACTAGATCCTGTTTATCGATGGTTGGAACGTATCTATTGAAGTCATCTAAGCTTCTAATATCTTCCGGCTCCATGCCGGCCTCACTGTAAAGCCGATTATACATAGGTACACGATCGTAGGCGTATCGAAGAAGAGCTTTCAAACGCTTGAAATGCAGCTCGTCTAACTGCTCTCTTGGCATGGTTTCAGTAAATTCGTTCCAGAATTTCTGAGACCGTGAGCGCCCTGACAACAGCGATTGTTGGCGTCTTGAATCAAGTTCTAAAATCGACACAATGCCCCCTTGTGCTCGTCAGCAGGCCCAATCCGTGATAATTTGAACCCAAACAACGTTCGCCAAAGAACACGCCATTCAAAATTCCCGTTACTAACGTCCCCAACTTTGAATTTTATAGTTCCTGTATGAACCAACTAAACGTTATGAAGAAAGATCATAACATAGTCGCTCTTCACACACACAAACAGGTAACAGTGGAAAGGATATGCCCAGAGAGTATTGATTATGCTGGAATTTTTTGCTTTTCTGACCGAAATAGGCCCGCAAGCCCCCGGATTCATCCCTGGGGTCAAGGACGGTCGTGGCAAAGCCACGAGACTGTGTCATACCCAGGGATTAACATACCGCTATGAGCATCCGCCAGCGGCTGTACCCTCAACCAAGCGAGGAAGTAACCTTGCAGCGCCACTGCTCCGATTCTCGTTTTATCTACAACTTAGGTCTCGAACAAAGAAACCTCTGGCGTTCTATACGCTCTGCCAGGATCACTACCGCCACTCAGATGAAAGAGCTTACAGAAGCCCGTAGAGCCTTCTCTTGGCTTGCCGAAGGCTCATCTTCGGTCCAGCAGGCAGCACTTCG
>JABEUP010000262.1 GCA_013044365.1 Acidimicrobiaceae bacterium | reverse complement strand
TTGGTGGAGGTTTCGGCACCGAAAAGATCCAGCGACAGTGTGTAGTGAAGGTTCAAATATCGCTGAAGTGTCGAGATATTGATACCGCCAAACTTTGAGACGTCGTCTGTGTCATGTTCTTTCATCAATTCGACTGTGCGCTGAACCACCCGTCCGATGCCAGTTGCACCAACAAACATGTGGTGTGCCTCTTCCTTCAGCATGAACTCACAAGTCCTGGCCAATGGATCAAACGCGCTCTCCTTTAAAGAAGCAAGCTGGAACTTTCCATCACGGTCTGTGAAATAAGTAAAAAAGTAGAACGAGAGCCAATCAGTCACAGGTTCGTTGAAAGCACCCAGAATCCTTGGGTTGTCCTGAGCTCCGGAATGACGCTGCAAAAGCTCGTCAGCCTCTTCGCGGCCATCGCGGCCGAAATAGCCGTGCAGGAGGTAGATCATAGCCCAGAGGTGGCGGCCCTCCTCAACGTTAACCTGGAACAGGTTCCTCATGTCATACAGACTCGGTGCACTTTGACACAATTGTCTCTGCTGCTCGACCGATGCTGGCTCGGTGTCACCCTGCACCACGATCAAACGCCTCAGGTCAGACCGATATTCGCCTGGGACCTCCTGCCACACGTCTTCGCCTTTGTGGTCTCCAAAGGAGATCTTCTTGCCGGCCAGCGGGTCAGTAAGGAATATTCCCCATCTGTACTCCGGCATCTTTACATAACCAAAGTTCGCCCAGCCCTCCTGTGACACCGAAACAGCAGTACGTAGGTAAACCTCATTATCCTGGAATGCAACGGGGCCAAGGGTTTTCCACCACTCGATGAACTTGGGCTGCCAAGATTCCAGAGCTCGCTGCAATCGGCGGTCTTCCTTGAGATTCACGTTGTTAGGGATTAATGAGTCATAATCAACTTGAGTCATCTTTTTAGATCCTCTCGTGGTTGTAGGTCGGTCGTGATCCTGTACCGTAACTTTGCAAAGCGCCCGAAGGTCCCACTGCGTTGGGCCTTTGAAATATCCAGTTCTGCCAGGCTGAAAGACGCGAGAATATTTTTGACTCCATTGTCTCCGGGCCGACAAATCTACAGTTTGCCTGTAAGCCGGTAAGAGCATCCGGAGAAAAGCTGGCCTGTTCCTCCAAAAGAATCCGCACTTCGTCATCCCAATCGATTTCGTCGAAGGTGAACGTGACCACTCCAAGTGAGTCGCACTCCTTTGCAGACAACTGCTTTCCGAATTCCGTACGAACAGCCTCGAGTTCATCTGGCCTACCGTAGTACCGGCTCTGTAGACGGCTGATCCGGTTTACCATGTGATACCACCCGTCGTTTACCTCAGTTAATATGACTTGCGGTGCCGGCGACGAATCATCATCGGAAAAGGTGCCTTCCAGCATCAGCGACCTGTCTGCAACCAGCACCAGTTCGGCAAGGGTACCCACAAAGCAGCTGCCGGGCTTAATCAGGGTCACCAGCGTGCGCGAGGACAGTTCAAGACGGTTGAAGGTTCTTTTCAAATAATGGCGAATCTCACGAACCAGCCAATCATCCGCATTTTCCTTGATAAGTTCGTCGGTGGCCAGCACAACATCGGGATTTCCCTCAGTCTCGAAAACCCAGGAACCAATCTCTGGCTCGTTGAAACGCATCCGTAATACTGCGTCATCAAGCTCCCTGCAAAGTGCAAGCAGCCAAAATGAGGCACCCAGGGACTTGAGTTGGGCAAGGTCAATTAATTCCGCTGCCTCTGGTACCTTGATCTCGAAGAAAGCACTAGCAAGCTCACGGTCATAACGAACCTCAAGATGCGGATACGACAAGCCGTTCCCACTCTCTTTGCGCTTCAGTGGGACTAGTTCGATGCCATTCTCACCCCAAGGTCGATCTGAGTTCTCTGCACGCTTCAAAGCACGCTCTATCACGTACTCAGTGAAACGGCTCTTTGGAACAACTTCGTCAACCAAACCCCACTTGACGGCCTGGGCACCCTTGACACCTTCAGCTTTAACTGCAAAGACATCCGCAAGGTCACGTCTAACGTGACGCTTGTCTACGACCCGTGTCAATCCACCGGTACCTGGCAATACCGCAAGAAGGGGTACCTCCGGGAATGAAACAGTTGAAGCTTTGTCATCCACCAGAACGATCTCATCGCATGCCAGTGCCAGCTCGTAACCTCCGCCTGCGGCAGTTCCGTTTACTGCGGCTATCCATGTTTGACCGGTAAACTCGGTTGAATCCTCGATGCTATTCCTAGTTTCATTTGTAAATTTACAAAAGTTCACTTTGTGATGATGAGATGACCCCGCCAGCATCTGAATATTGGCGCCGGCACAGAAAACTTTGTCATCCGCACTGGTAACTATTACAGATTTTACCTCTGGGTGCTCGAACCGGATTCGTTGCACCGCATCATAAAGCTCGATATCTACACCAAGATCGTAAGAATTCAACTTTAACTCGTAGTCATCCCTCAGACCTGAAATTGGATCGACCTTCATCTTTAAAGTTGCGACGGAATTATCGAATTCCAGAGCCCAGTGTTTATAGGATTTTGGGTCAGTATCAAAGTTGACCTGCTTCGATTTCACGCATTCTCCTACTCGCTAACACGAACATTTAGTGCAAATAATTCTACAGTGGTTAGAATATTTGTCAACATATTGTAGAACATTTTTAATTAATAGGGTAAACTGTATGCAATGACCCGTATTGTCGGAGATAATTGATCGTGCCTGAAAATTCTTTACGCAGTGGGATGGAACCAAGTAAGAGAGCCGAGCTATTAAGAGACCAATCTTTCGGGGTTCCCAGTGCCCGAAACTATCTCTTGACTATTCTGGGTGAATTTGCCGTGTTTCAAGACGGACCCATATGGACCAATGCCTTCATTGCCGGACTCGGAGCATTGGGTGTTGATGAAAAAACTGTTCGGCAAACCCTTGCAAGAACGTCGGCAAAAGGACTGCTCGAACCGGAGAAAATTGGCCGTCGCACCCGGTGGCACCTTACCCTCCGGGCCAGAACCCTTCTACGTGAAGGAAGCCAGAGAATTTACTCCTTTCATACCAAAGAACGTGAATGGGACAAGAGATGGATAATCATCCTTATCGCTATACCGGAGGCGAGGCGTGATGCACGATACAGCCTCAGAGTTAAGCTTGGATGGGCCGGATTTGCTTTGCTTAACGCCGGCGTATGGATCTGCCCATGGACTGATCGGTTGAGCGAAGCTGAAAGCGTGCTCGAAGAACTCTCCCTACAGGAAGTCGCCCATATCTTCGTCGGGAGCCTATCAGACCTTGACGAACAGATATATCTGGCTGCCGAAGCCTGGGATATTCCCGCAGTGGAAGCTGCTTACGAACATTTTGAGATCAACCATTTCAGAAATATTCCCCAGAGCGATGAGGAGGCCTTCGTTCAACTTACCCGCCTGGTAAATGACTGGCGCAGACTTCCGCTTTTGGATCCGGATCTGCCAACCGAACTGTTGCCCACAGAATGGGTGGGGAACAAAGCCGCGCGGGACTTTTTGGAACTGCACAATCTCTGGAAACCGCGAGCCTCGGATTTCTGGAGGGATATCACCGCGGTTCCGTAATCTAAAATCAATCCTTCACCGGATAGCCCGCTGTCTGGCGAATGCCAACCAAAGATTCGGAATAAGTCAAAAACCGTAGAATTGCTCAGGATATCCTGTCTGACATGCAAACCACCCTCTCGTATTTGTAATCTGCATAGGTAATAGGTCTCTCACTTTGTCCAAATGATCATTTTTGCAAAGTCGAAAGGCAGAGTCACCAAAATTTAGAATGGTCACTAACCTATAGTAGAACACTAAATGTTAATTTATTCACCAAGACAACAAGGCATGTCACTACGGCCTAATAACATATGTCCAAATGAGTTTGCAAGTACCGAGTTCACTTACACCATCAAAAGTATCGTCATTCAAGGAGTGTGCATACGCATTTCGCCTTGCCGTAATAGAGCATGTACCCCAACCGGTCAACTCTCACACTCTCAAAGGCACTTTAGCCCATAGGTGCTTAGATCGTCTTTATTTCGATAATCCTCCGGAAAACCGTACTCTCGATGTTGCCCGGGATATTTTCAACGATGTTTGGCTCGAAGCGCAGAACAGCGGTGAACTCGACTACTTAGAAGAGTGCGAAAAAGGATGTATAGATCTCAACGAGTTGGCTAAAGACACCACGTTCCTAATCGAACAGGACTTTATCGCCGAAAATCCACAATCAGTAACTGCCCTTGGCACCGAGATCCAACTGGAGGCGAGGGTAGGCGATATGACCCTCAGGGGAATCATCGACCGGCTGGATCTCAATCCAGATGGCACTATTACTGTCACCGACTACAAGACTGGCAGAATACCCGGTGTCATGCAGGAGCATGATCGCCTATCTGGCGTCTACTTCTACGCACTCCTTTGCGAACAGGTACTCCACGTTGTTCCAGACACGGTTCAGCTGGTATATCTTCGCGACGCAACCAGGATCATCGCCAAGCCGAGCAAGCAATCCATGACAGCGCTGCTGAACAGAGCTGGCGCGATTTGGAAGGCAGTGCGGAACGCATGTGAGAGGGAGGACTTCAGGCCGAAACCGTCCAAATTGTGCGGTTTCTGCAATTTCAAATTACTGTGTCCAACACAACACACCGACTAACCCAATCGGATCCTTGCGGGTT
>JABEUP010000261.1 GCA_013044365.1 Acidimicrobiaceae bacterium | reverse complement strand
CTGCGGACGCTGTACAAATAGGCAAATTGTCGTAACAGGTAGGTTCATACCAAGGGCTTCTCTCAGCTAAAGAGAGAAGCCCTTGGTCATTCCACACAGTGACTATTGCAAAATTATGGTCAAAATAGCAACCTTTGCTGATCTAGCGCCGCTAGTCAGAAAGCGCACGTTTTCTTGACTCCTCGAGGGCCGATATCATTTCAATATCGATCGCCCCGTCACTGTTCGGTTCAGGTTTCAGAGATTGACCAGCAAGGGCCGCGATAGTCGCTGCCGTACTCTGTTCGAGAGCTGCAAGATCATATCCCCCCTCCAGAAACGCCACAATCTTTGCCAATGGAGCCATATGGCTCACCCAGAGTGTCAAGTCAGAAAAGTCCGCCGATGTGAGACCCATTTCTGTAAGTGGATCGCGCCGATGTGCATCGAATCCAGCTGAAATAAGTGTCCAGGTAGGCGCAAAACCTTCTATCAACGGTGCGACCAAACGGTCCAGCGCTTCAAGATAGCTTGATCCGGTTGTTCCCGAATGGAAAGGAAGATTAAGTGTAAAACCCCTGCCGGCGCCAATCCCCACTTCGCGAGCTCTGCCTGTGCCGGGATACAGCGGATACTGGTGAGCTGACACATAAAAAACTGAAGGTTCCTCGATGAACATCTCCTGGGTTCCGTTGCCATGATGGGCATCGAAATCAAAGATCAACACCCTTTCGCCCTGAGAAACAAGATCCGCGGCAAGGACGGCAATGTTGTTGATCAAACAAAAACCCATCGCGCGATCACTTACGGCATGATGCCCAGGTGGTCTAACCGCCAGAAAAGCCGCATCCGCCAATCCAGCTTTTATCCTGCCCGCCGCATCCAGGCCGGCACCGGCAGCCAGCAATACCGCATCCCAGGAACCAACACTTGCGCTGGTATCGGGATCCAGCATTCCCCCGCCCATAAGACAAAACCGTCGTAACGCATCGGTATAGGCTGGCTCGTGAACCCGGTTTATTGCTTCGATGGTGGCAGGTTCCGGCTCGAACAACTGTACCGCATCTTTGACACCACAGATCTCAATCCCGCGTCCTACCGCAATAAGTCTCTCCGGAGATTCTGGATGCAAAGTTCCAGTTTCATGTTCAACATATTTTGGATGAGTGCCAAATAAAATAACCATCTACATATATCCTACAGTCCGTATGCATGTAGCATTTGCAAGCTGGTCATACAAAGCAGTGACTTGGAGATCGACCCATTGGATACCAAACCGTCCGAGATAATTGAGGCCCACGGCCAACACCTCAAGGTCAGCGCCTGGCATGACTCAGACGACGTGGCTCAAATTACTCCACTTATAGCATTTGAACGACTGAACAGTAAATCGATTGATATTGGCGTTCAAAATGCAAAGCGAATGGGATACAAAATTATCTATTCCAATGCATTGATGGACCATGAAATCGGAGGATTTTTAAAATGCGGTTTCTCGGTAAAAGAACAGCTTCACATTCTTAGACATGGGCTGGGTTCATCTGCTTCTTTCCGGGAGATACCGAAAATAAAAATCCGGAAACCAACCCGTATCGAGCTTGAAGAAATAGTTCGGCTGGACAAGAAATGCTTCGACAGTTTTTGGACCATGGACCTGGACGGACTGCGTGGAGCCACAGAAGCCACCAGCAGGGCCAGATTCAGGGCTGCACTTTACCGACAGAACTCCAAAACGGAGATAACCGTTGGGTATGCGATAACTGGACTAGGCGACAAGAAAGGGTACCTGCAGCGGCTGGCAGTGGATCCAGAGTTTCAGGGAAGAGGTATCGCGCAACAGTTAGTGGAAGACGGCTTTGAGTGGCTGCGATTCTGGAGGGCACACGAAGAGTTTGTCAACACGCAAACCAAGAATGAAAGGGCCCTTAATTTTTACTTAAAAATGGGCTTCACCCTTCTGAGCGAAAGACTGAATGTCCTAGAGCTCCATCTCGGTTCCTAAAATTGCTCATGGAAATGTCTTTTCGAACCGGATTTATGGCTAGCGTTCTATGTCATGGCATTTACCATGCTCAGGCTGACACAGCTATGTTTTGGACCGTAAGACAATATGGCTGATTCACGCAAACATTCCATCCGGGAAAATTCGAGACGTATTCCTCCTTGGCGGGGTCCCATGCTTGTGGTGTTTGTGTTGATCCTAATTGGAGTCTTTTTGCTCCAACAAAAACCCAATAAAACCAAAGTGCCCACAACTACAACCACTACTCAATTGGCCCAATCAGCTGCCACCGCGCCACCAGCCCGTCAGGACTCTCTGGCAATTTCAGCTGGTCCAACCTGGATACACCTTCAATCTCCCCAGTCGCTTACTCTTGACACCTCGTCACTTTCCAGCCAAAGCGGTGTGGCAGTTTCGCTTGAGCTGTTTCCAAAGATAGAGTCGAGATCTGAATTCCAGGTCATCATGAAATATGGGCTCAAATCGCTGCCAATAGCTTCTTCCCCCCCGATCGATTTGACTCAGCTTGTGAAAGATTCAACAGGGAGTCCTCGACTCGACTTCGAGATCTCAGAAGCGGCACCACCCGCGACAGCGATAAGTCAACCGACGCCCACCAGCTTCATTCAAATCCCCTACTGTTCACCCGACTGCTCCGGGGTCTATCCAATGCTTGCGGTCTTCGTCAAAGGCTCTCAAATCATTGGTACCGCCCTAACGGAAATTGCCTTGGAGCCGTCTTCTCCGGCTACAAATCCCCTAAATTTTGCATTTGTAGTTCAGGCACCATTCACCGGGAACGCTAAAAATGATCTGAATTCGCTGTCGCTCTTGGTTTCCGCAGTAAGTTCCGTGCCATCCGCAAACGTGACGCTGAATATTCCAGGAATTATTTTGCAGGAAGCTGTTGCGGCAACCTCAGCCAGTACCAAATCAATGTTAGTCCAGCTAACAAACTGGACACAAAAACCTGAACATCAGATAACGACCTCCGGCTTTGTGCCAATCAACTTTCCACAATTGTCGTCATCGGGCCTGCAGAGTTTTATTGGCCAGGAACTGACCGCGGGACAGATCCAGGCTGAGCAATTCCTGCACCACAATTTCAGCTCGCTGGGTCCGATAGCTGTACATGGAGGACTGACAAAACAGACATCTACCACAATTGCGAGATTGGGAGTATCCAAAATATTGCTCTCAGACCAGTACTTCGTTCCATTCAGCGAAAAATTCTCTCTGTCAAAACCTTTTTTGCT
>JABEUP010000044.1 GCA_013044365.1 Acidimicrobiaceae bacterium | reverse complement strand
GGCAAGTTCGATTGCGGCGGCGTTATTATTGGAATTGTTGTTGCCTCTTGAGTTGCCTCCGCCCATAAACATTCCGGACCATAGGGCAATTCGGGTCAAAAACCCGGCGAGCATTCCGATAAAACTGGCGATTGTCATGACGGCAACGTCTTTATGAGCAACATGTGAAAGCTCATGCGCCAGGACCGCCTCGATCTCCTCCGTATTCAGCCTGCGCATGAGACCCGAAGTGGCACAAACCACGGCCGCCTTAGGTGAGCGCCCGGTTGCAAAGGCATTGGGAATGTCGATATCCGCTACTGCAACTTGGGGCTTGGGCATATCTGCCATGGCTACGAGGCGGTCGACAATGGCATGCAACTCAGGCGCCTGTTCCCGGGAGACAATCTTGGCACCCATTGAATACAGTGCGATCTTGTCCGAAAAATAGTACTGGGAAAACAACAGTACGGCGGCAATAATTATCACCGTTACTGACTGGATGCCGATAGCGATAAGAATGGAGATAAATACTACGTATAGAAGGCCAATAAGGAATATGGTTAACCCCATCCTCGTTGTCAGCCCTCTGTCTTTTGGAAACCTGGTAATAGCCATAGATACATTAAAGCACCAGCGCATAAGTTCTGTCATGGCTATGGCTGTGTTTTGACTGTGAATTACATAAGTGTTAGCTCGGGCCAGCGCTAAATTGGGGTTGTCACATGTTAGGAGAATCAAGTGGACTTGATAGCCATTGACGGTTTGGCTGGCACCGGAAAATCGACACTTGCCAAGGCGCTGGCGATTCGGTTGGGCCTAAACCATTTGGATACCGGTGCGAGCTTCCGGATGATGGCTTGGGCGGCATTGAATTCCGGAGTCAACCTCGACATCGAAAGCGAAGTCCTCAAAGCCACCAAGGACATATTGATCACCTATGAGTCCGGAAGATCCAGCGTGAACAACAAAGACGTGACGATGGAAATACGTGACGAAAGAGTCTCCGCCGCTGCGTCAAGAATTGCAATTCACCCTGGTCTCAGGATGAGGCTCCTCCAGTGGCAGCGAAAATGGGTATCCGACCATGGCGCTAGCGTCGTTGAAGGAAGAGATACAACCTCTGTAATTTTTCCTGACGCCGCCGTGAAGGTATACCTCGAAGCCGATCCACTGATCAGGGCGTCAAGAAGAGTCGAATCAAGCGCGAATGGTATTGCCGAAAGAGATATGAGGGATCTTTCCAGAACGGCTGCCCCGCTCAAAAGGGTCGCCGACGCTGTGGTCATCGACACCTCAACACTGCCAGTTTCAGATATTGAAGACATTGTTGTCGCTCTTTGGGAGAAGCGCAAAGCATGACCGGAAGTAATAGGTTGTATAACTAATGGATTCAGAGCCAAATGTCCCGATATTTAATGTTCAACCACCGGCAGCCTGGGAGCTGTACGCCTATGGATTAGCTCGCACTCTGATCAATTTCGTAAATAAAACAGCCTGGAGAGTAAAGATAATCGGAGCTGAGAAGTTACCCGAAGGCCCTTTCATTCTTGCACCTGTTCACCGCTCCAATCTGGATACCCTTCTGGTGGCATCTGTTACAAAGCGTCGCATGCGGTACATGGGAAAAGATGGTGTCTGGAAATACAAGTTAGCCGGTACGGTCCTGAGTGCCCTGGGCGGGTTCCCGGTTCATCGTGGAATCGCCGATCGGGAGGCGATACGGCGCTGTATTCTTGTTCTTGCAGGCGGCGAGCCGCTGGTGCTTTTCCCAGAGGGAACTCGTAAAAGCGGGCCGGTGGTTGATGGGCTTTTCGAGGGCGCTGCCTACATTGCGATAAAAGGACGCGCTCCAATAGTCCCAGTTGGGATCGGCGGATCAGAACGGGCATGGGGAAGATCAAAGAAGCTCCCCCGTTTGACAAAAGTCGTACTAGTCATAGGGGATCCGATATATCCCCAGGCACACGGTGAGTCTGGCAGTAATCGAGTCTCGCGCTCCTCGCTTGGCAAGTTATCCAGCGAACTCGGTTCTTCGCTGCAATCGTGCTTCGATGAGGCTCAGGCAATCTTGGGACTGTGAAACGCCGCTCCGACGGCAAGGGCCGCGGTGTGCAGATTCGACACTAACGATGCGACTGGCAAAGGGGGCAATGATTCACCGCAAGGCAAAACAATGAGCAATTAAGTACCTATATTGTGCTGACCCTTTGAGTAAGAAAATTTAGAGTATCTGACGCAGATCTGGCTCTGTCATCGTCAAGTGGAGAATTAACGCCGCAAGGAGCCAATAAAGAAAGAGCGACTGCATCAGAGAGGGCACGAAACAAATCCCTCAGTTCCGGCGGTGGAGGAAAATACTCGTCTTCAATTGTGACGTTTATATCTTCGCTGCCATCACGTGGGTTGAGTGTGGAAATGACTTCCTGGACAAGATCCTCGGGGGCCGACGCACCAGCAGTAATCCCAACAACGCCTGCAATGTCTTGGGGGAGTTCTGAAGAGCTGTTAATGCGGAAAACCCTCTCAGCTCCATATCGACGCGCGGTGTTTTCAAGGGCCACTGTATTTGAGGAATTGGCTGACCCCAGTACCACCACAGTATCCGCCAATCTGGATATCTCTCTGACAGCCAGCTGACGGTTAGTTGTGGCAAAGCAAAGATCAGACCTGTTTGCCATCCAGACACTATTGAACTTACGTTGCGCGGACTCCCGTATACCTTCCCAGTCATCCAGTGACAGGGTGGTTTGATTTATTAGAGCGACCATCTCCAAGTCGTCGGGGATATTGTCCAATTCGTCTTCGGACTCGATCAAGGTTACTGATTCAGGGGCGATGGCCATTGTCCCGATTGCTTCATCATGTTCTCTGTGACCTACGTAGATGATCGAGTATCCTTTTTTCGACCGGACCTTGACTTCATGATGGACCTTGGTAACAAGTGGACATACGGCATTAATGCTTATCCCACTTATTTCACGTGCAGTCTCAACCAGCTCCGGGGCAGACCCGTGTGCTGAGAGCATTACCGGCGCACCTACAGGAACATCGGAAATGTTGTTTACGAAAACCACACCTAGGGTTTCAAAGCGGTCAACGATTATCTTGTTATGTACAATTTCGTGGTAGCAGTAAACCGGGGGTTCAAAAACCCTGACCATCCAGGTAAGTGACTTTATCGCCATTTCAACTCCGGCACAAAAACCACGCGGCCTAGCTAACAGCACCTTTTCGACGTTCACCTGTACCAGATTAGCCTGCTGACAATACTATGGAATGTATGTCTCTGCCCCGAATTCTCGCAATTAGCAAAGGATCTCCAGCTGCAACCGCTGAGATCTTCCCGGGCGATGAGATTATTTCCATTAACGGAAGGCTTCCGAGAGATGTTATCGAATACCAATTATTAGTTGATGAACCTGAATTAGAGATCGACATAAACCGTGGCGGTATGCACCATCTCGTGACAGTTAACAAGATGGCCGGTGAACCTTTGGGCGCTGAGATCGAGTCGGCGTTATTCGATCAAGTTCGCACTTGTGACAACCATTGCGAATTTTGTTTCATATACCAGCTTCCCAAAGGGATGCGAAAGAGTCTTTATATGAAGGACGACGATTACCGGCTCTCATTTTTATACGGCAACTTTACCACACTCACCCGTTTCACCGAGGCAGACCTTGAGAGGGTAATAACAGAACGGCTCTCTCCGCTCTTTGTGTCTATTCATACCACAGATCCCAATTTAAGGTCCAAACTGCTGCGAAACAAACGAGGGGCAACCTCCTTGCGCTGGCTCAAAGAGCTCCTAAAAGCAGGGATTGAAGTCCATGGTCAGATTGTTGTCTGCCCTGGGGTAAACGATGATTTACACTTTGAGGAAACCTTACTGGGGATACTTGAGGAATACCCGCAGCTTGCAAGTGTCGCCGCCGTCCCTCTCGGAGTATCCAAGTTTTCACAGGAAGCAAATATGCGCGCTCACACCAGGGAGGAAGCAGAAAGAGTTGTAGATCTGGTAGACAAGTTTCAGGAGATCTTCTTTGACTTGCTTGGTCGTCGGATGATATATGCATCAGATGAGTATTACCTAATTGCCCAGAGGGATTTTCCGGAAATTGAATCCTACGATGGATTCCCTCAGCACGAAAATGGAATTGGAATGGCCAGAGCCTTCGAAGCTGCATTCAACGGCGACAAGAACCGGGCATTTGGGATCAAACCTGGATTTTTCGCATCTGTTGACGGAGCTCCCGCCTCGGGATACCGTGCTCAAAGAGTAAATCTTGGTAATCCAGCACTGAACGGGCTTGTCAAGAGTGAAGATCCGCGACCAATTGCGATCATTACCGGTGCATACGGACACATAGTACTGTCACCTTTGATAGCCAACCATCCCAGAAAAGACATCAGGTTCATTGAGGTGGAGAACACATTCTTCGGGGGTAATGTCTCAGTCGCCGGACTTATGGTAGGTGCCGATCTCATAAGTGCTCTGGCTCATGAGCCAGACGGTCACAGATATCTGCTGCCCGACGCTTGTCTGTCCGAAGGGCGGTTCCTCGACGGCCTAACTCCATTCGACCTGCCCCGGTCGGTGGAGATACTTAAAACAGACGGCCATTCGTTGGCCAGGGCGCTGGCACTCTGCTAAGTAGTGCTTTAACGTTGCCCTCCAACTAGGCTAGATCGAGTGCTTAGTATCAGCTTGCACAGCTTCCCGAAGGACTCCATTGACAACCGATCGAATTAATAAATACACATCCAGTCAAAAGTCTTTAGGCAAAGTGGCAATTATAGGCCGGCCCAACGTTGGAAAGTCGACTCTTATAAACCGAATAGTCGGAAAAAGGGTAGCGATTGTAGATTCTAAGCCCGGGGTAACTCGTGACCAAAAAATCTTGCTGGCGAATTGGCAGGGATTCGATTTTCAGATAATAGATACCGGCGGATGGGTAGCAGCCGGCGGAGCTCTTGAATCAAAGATATCTGAACAAGCTGAAGCGGCGGCGAAACAGGCTGATTTGATCATCTTCATGGCCGACGTGACTATCGGTATCACCGAGGAAGACCTTGCTGTGGCAGACATGCTGCGTAGATTGTCAATACCCGTAATTACGGTGGCCAACAAGGCAGACGCCTCATCCAGAGATACAGATGCCTGGGAATTCATGCGATTCGGCTTTGGAGAGCCGCTCAATATTTCTGCGCTGCACGGCCGGCTGACCGGCGATCTGCTTGATCAAGTTATAAGGGAACTTCAGAGAATCCATCCCGAAGAAGCCCGATCCCAGGATGAGTCAAACCTGGATGACAATGCATTTGATGATGAACTCATTGCCAGAACTTCGTTCTCCGTAGCTATTGTAGGGAGACCAAATGTTGGAAAATCGACACTTTTCAACAGGTTGATAGGTGAGGATCGATCCATTACCCACGACCTCGCAGGAACTACCACAGATTCGGTTGATACCGTAGTAGCAACTGAAATTGGTACCTTGAGATTTATAGATACTGCTGGAATGAGGAGAAAATCGCATATCGGCGAAGGAACCGAATACTACTCAATGGTAAGGACCTTGCGTTCAATCGATGAGGCTGATGTGGCACTCCTCGTAATAGACGGGACAGAGGGCATCACGCACCAAGACCAACGATTGGCAGAAAGAATCGATGCTGCGGGATCTCCCGTGGTTGTGATCTTGAATAAGTGGGATTTACTATCCTCGGAAGAAAAACTGTCAGTTAACGACCAGGTTGAAGATCGACTGGCATACTTGAGTTATGCTCCCATTTTACGTATATCAGCACTCTCGGGACTGGGCGTTACAAGACTTTGGCGTGCCCTGTCGGAATCCATAGCCGCATATAGAAACAGGATCCCGACGAGAGAGTTCAATGTTCTTCTTCAGCAGGCTCAGGCAAAAAGCGCTCCACGTGGCTCAAAGATACTCTACGGGGTGCAAGGTGCAACGAATCCGCCCACCTTCACCTTGTTTACGACAAAGGAACTTTCAACCGGGTATTTACGATATTTGGAGAGGCAAATCCGGGAAAGATTTGCTCTAGGTCCAACTCCAATAAAGATCCGCGTTAGGCGAAGATCAAGTAGGTAGAACGATAGGATTTGCCAAATGCTTCACGTGAGCCCGCGGAATTATGTGACATTATGCGTTGGTTGCAATGCCATTCTGTGAGAAATGCGCCAAGTTTCATGAGACGGATGAAGTAGGCCGAAAAGGGGAGTGCCCGACCTGCGGCACCATCATCGCTCCTCCAAAAAAGGCGCCATGGCACTTCAAGCTTCTTATCGTTGCAACTGTGATCTATTTGGCATATCGGCTAGTGCAATTAATATTATGGCTTGTAAAGGTGCTCGGACATTAGGTAACACCTGAAAGTTCACCCCTTGATGATTGCGGGCCAATTCGCTCCAACCTGCACGAAGCGACATCGCCGGGGGTTACTATCGAAAAGACAATTCGGGCTGTGGCGCAGCTTGGTTAGCGCGCTTGACTGGGGGTCAAGAGGCCGGAGGTTCAAATCCTCTC
>JABEUP010000260.1 GCA_013044365.1 Acidimicrobiaceae bacterium | reverse complement strand
TGCGCCCACGTCGACGTGGTGGGTCGCGTTTCCGACCCATGCGATCAACTCACCTTCGTAGTGGACCGGCGCCATCACTGCAAGATCGAGGATGTGAAGCGCTCCGGAGTGAGGATCGTTCACCAAATACATATCCCCTGGACGGACATCGCCTTCGAAACGCTTCATGCAACTCTGCAGCATGTATCCCAATGTTGTTCCATGCCTGGGCATCCAAACCGAATACACAATCGTACGGCCCGTCGCATCGGCAATATTGAACCCCAAGTCCCTGGAATCCACCACGCTCGGACTTACGGCACAGCGCTGAAGAACCAGACCTCCTTCTTGACCGATCTGCAGAAGCCGGTTGGAGATGATCTCGCTAAGGACTGGATCAACTATCATAATTCCCCTTCAAATTGTCTTTGCCGGCTCAATTGACCGTCATAACCAGGCTTTGATACGGATCAACCAACGCGGTGGCATTGACAGGCACCCAGGTTGTCTGACCAGGGTAATCAAGCAGCGCCGGACCCGTTACCCGGGTTCCGGGCTCGAGCGGGCCGCTAAATGTCGGGACCTCGATCGAGGTACCCTTGAACCAAACCTTGCGGCTGCCGGTCGGGACACCGTCGTGGGTGGGCGCATCCGTCTTCTCTAATTGCGGAACCGTGGTAATCCCAACCGCATACACCCGAAGGGTTACCATTTCGATGCCGGCACTGGCCGATGATGTTCCGGCGCCAAAGAGACGCTCGTAGGTCTCGACGAACTTTACGCCAAGGCGGGCCATGTACTCTTTGGTTATCGCACCGGAAGGCATGGATATGTTTACCGCATGCATCTGGCCCTTGAACCGCAATTGTGCGGTACGCAATAAGAGCCTTGATGATTCAGGGACAGCGTCAGACGCCAGCGCGCGTACTCCACCGGCCTCGAGTTCGCCAAATACTGAGCCGATCGTCTCAAAATCGGTAATCGGCACAACACGGCTTCGGCTCAAAACATGCTGAATATTGGAGGCGACTATTCCGTAGGCGGAAAAGACCGGAGCGAGCAGCGGTACAACGACTTGCCTGATCCCAAGATCATCCGCTATCGAGGCAGCGTGCAAAGGAGCAGCTCCACCGTAGGCAAACAGGGTGTACTCCCTTGGATCTAAACCCTTGGCGACGGTCTGGCTTCTTATCGCATCACTCATAGCGGCATCGACAATGGAGATGATTCCCTCTGCCGTCTGTTCCGGCCCGAGGTTCACCTCATTGCCAAGATCGGTGAGAACCAGCTTTGCAGCCTCGGTATCCAAGCGCAGCCTCCCTCCGGCAAGACCCTCGGGATTCAACCTTCCCAACTGGCAGTTGGCGTCTGTAACTGTTGCGCGGTTGCCTCCATGCCCATAGCATGCCGGACCGGGATCAGAACCGGCGCTTGAAGGGCCGACCTTCAGCCTCATACCATGATCCACCCAGCCGATACTTCCGCCACCGGCACCGATTGACACTATGTCGATGGCCTCAGTGAAGATCTCCTGTCCGGCATACTCCGCCCGCTCGCTTAAGGCAAGCTCGCCTTCAGTGATAAGGCTGACGTCGAAAGTGGTTCCACCCATGTCAGCACAGAGAACATTTGAGAGTCCCATCCGTTCGGCTAAAAGCTTTGAAGCCAGGACCCCTCCGGCAGGGCCGGAAGAAAGCAGCGACACCGGCTTTGAAGCGGCATCCTCCATGGTAAGAAGTCCGCCGGCGGAGGTCATCACCAGGGGCACTGCCTCGAGACCCTCGCTTTTCAGGCTTGCGCCAACTGACAGCAGATGCTGTTGAACCAGTGGCCCCAGCCGGGCATTCAGTGCTGTGGTGGCGCTCCTCTTGTATTCCCCCAGCAACGGGGCGACTTCATGGGAGACCGATACGAACCAGTTGGAGTAGTTCTTGAGAGCCTCCGCCACCGCCACTTCGTGCTCGTTGTTCAAAAAAGACCAAAGGAAACACAGACCCACCGCCTCAACGCCAGCGGCAGAGAGTGCGTCCATGGCATTCTTTAAATCCTCCGTGTTCAGGGGAGCAAGTTCCTTGCCCTGGGCATCTACCCGTTCTCTTACCTCAAAAATCCTAGATCTCGGAACAAGTGAGGGGGCCCGGCTCGCGGTCAGGTCCATCCCTATGCGCTCCCGGCCGATCTCCGCGATCACCAGGGTGTCTTTAAAACCTCTGGTGGTTATGAAACCCACCTTGGCACCCTTGCCCTCAACTATAAGGTTTGCCGCCTGGGTGGTACCGTATCCAAGCTTGATGGTTCTGGCCAAAAGCTGGCCCTTTGAAATCGACAGCGACTCGGAAAGAGCGTCCAGACATCCCATAAGGCCTGCTACCGGATCGGAGACATTGGTTGGAGTCTTAACGATGATCGGCGGATGCCCCGGTCTGAGCAATACGCCGTCGGTAAAAGTACCACCCACATCTACTCCAATTAACCACTCTCTTAGCTGTGTCACTTGATCCTCGGCTGTCACTATTTGACCATCCTCTCGCTGCGGGAGTCACTTCTGCATGATGAACCAAAATACCAAACCTACTGGATAAACTGCGAGCCCGATTTGAAATCGAACTCGCGACTTGACGATAAGACCCTGGTCACTTCTGTTGGGGGCAACAGGTTCTCCGACCGGCCGGCTTAGTCCTCCCCGGCATTTATCCCCCAGGGCGCTTCATCGCCCGTCGTCACGATCCCCGGGAATTGGCAACTACTTTATGCGCCCTAAATAGTAGAATAAAGGCCGCTAACTTGAAAATTATTGAGGCCAGGAGACCAGCGCCAGGCAACCTTGGCTGGGTGCTAGTCAAAGTTCCAGTTCTTCCTCCCAAAACATCCGTCAACCGTTAGGGTACCAGCGGCAGTGCTGTAATTCAATACCGCAGAAACCCATCCGGTAATGACAAAGTCACGGGATTTCCCGTACTCCCACCAACTTCCAGCCGGAAACGTCAGTGCGTTGTAATTTCTCCACACTCCAGTTTCGGTTACAACAATCTCCAGGGAAATCCCCTTGAAGAGATGTCCCTGGAGTACCTACATTTCAGCCGGTGTCTCTCCTTGCCAGAACCTAGACAGGGCCAAACTACTCAGCTTCGAAGCATATTTACCGTCTTTAGCCGCTGAATTGGTTGGTCCAGACGGTACCTTCGGTAACATCCAAAGTCTGTCCCGCCTTTACCAGCCCGGTCTTTTTAGCAAAAGTGAGCGCGTCGTTCCAGCCAATCTGGGTTTGCTGCATAGTTGGAGTGAAGGTGATGCTGCCTAGCGATGACTTAATGACAGCAGGCGTCAACGTCGGATACAGCGGCTGCATCGCAGTGATCGCTGCCGAAGTTCCCTGTGACATTTGCGCTATCGCTTTCTGAAATGCCCCGACCATGGCCTTAACCACCTCAGGATGCGCTTTGGCGTAGGCAGGAGTGGTTATCAGGATATCGTATGCCTCATCTGAAAGATACGGAAGTTCCTTGGCATTGGCCAGGACTGTACCATAGCCTCCGGCAACTGCAATGCTTGAGTTAGGAGGACTTGCTATGAACTCCTGGGCCAGACCATGCTGGACAGCCGCCAGCTGAGAGGCTGCGCTGTTCATCGAGACATCCTTGACCGCAGAGGCAGGCACTCCCTCTTGAGCCAGGAAGTCCTCCATGACTGATTTGTCAGAGGTGCTTAAGGTAGCAAGTGTAGTTCCGGCCAATCCCTTGATTCGCTCCGCCAAAGGCTGGCTGGGCGATAGGTTGTGCGCCTTGATCCATGTATTTGACACGACGAGTTGCACACCGTCACCCTTGTCAATGCCACCGACTGCGAGCAAAGGAATTTTCTTTGCTGCCGCTAGGAGCAGCGCGGCTGAACTAGCCAGGACAAACTGGACGCTTCCGCTTTGCAACGCCGCGTTGGCAACGCTGCTGCCGGCAACAGTTTCAATTTTAACATTCAGTCCTGCGGACTTGAAGTAGCCGAGTTGCTCAGCGACATTGGCGGTAGCGAAAGGCTCAGTGTTAATAGCCTTGGCCAGCGTAATTGACACCGGAGCTGCTGTTGAAGTTGTCGTGCTTGCTGCGGCAGTCGAACTCGTAGGACTTGCAGTAGAGGAAGAGCCACATGCCGCAAGAACCGTAGCAGGTATTAAACCGAGAACGGCGATTCGACGCCATCCCCCCACAAGCGGATTAGATACCGCCTTCATACCGAATTTCATTTACCCCCCAATTCAGACACTTTCCAGTGCGGAAAGATCTAACGGACAATCCCGTTAGCCAAATCCTAGATGAAACGGCGGATTGTTTGACCAAGATTGGCAAAGTCTCATTATTAGGCTGCTATTTTGGTGGCTGGAATTTACCATCCATATCGATGCTCCAGTTACACTGCTCACATTAAAATGGCTGTTGAGTCAGCGTCTCCCAGGCAATTCGCCGGAATTTAATTCCCGGTACCGTTTTGGTGCAGCCTCATTCGCCTGAACTGGGTATCGGTTTCAACCTGCCGCAGCCGCAATCCGCTTCCGTGAGGAGGGGGTTGCAACAGTTGGCGCAGAGATGCGCTATAATGAGATATAATGAACTTGCGTGAGTGGGCACTGTCCCAGGGCATACAT
>JABEUP010000043.1 GCA_013044365.1 Acidimicrobiaceae bacterium | reverse complement strand
GGCATAGCGTCGAACGAATGAAAGGGCAAAACCAGCTAACCCTAACACGATCAAGACGCCAAGCCAGGGAGCTAGAGACTGGGATTTGGCTATCACGACGTCGTCGATAATCGTACGTTCCACTACTGGAACGACTGCCGAAATCACCATTCCAATGACTGACGCACCTATAGCGAGGATCACATTTCGTCTGTGGACCAGCACCAAACGAGTTAGTCTACGCACCCATTTTGAATGTTTCACTTTGACGAGTTCGGGAGTGCCATCCCCTCTCCGATTACTTTGTTCTTTTTACGATTTTTGATCTCCTTAGCCATGAAAATCGAAATCCGCCAGGTAACTGCTGCGAATGCAATGGAGACAATCGCCAAAGCTATATGAATTGCACGAAACGCCAAAGAATTGGATTTGTCAAGGATCATATTCCGCACCAACACAGCCCAAACGTAAAATGTCCAGAGTGAGGCAACCCTAAGAATCCAAACGTGCTTTTTGGTCATAAATCAAACTTAGTCCCACTACGCAAAAACAGCCCATGCATAAATTACGTAACGGTACCATGCCGCTGATAATGGTTGGAGGGAAACAGCCAGCCGGAATCCGCCCAGATAGTAGTTGCTTCTATCTAAATTTGCCGAATTGTCATAAACTTTATTTGGCTTCCCTATTCGCGCGGAACTGATAACGTAATAACACGCTTAGGAAATGAAGACAGTCCATGAATCCACCTTGATCAGGGATTTGGTCCCCAGTGCGCCCCGGCATCGATAGTGTGGTAAATCGGATAGCCGCCGCTTCCCAGAGACCATCCAACCCCCCCAGGTGCAAACGACATAGCGAACACCCCTTCAACACCCATTTGAGGAGGAAGATTAATGCTCGTAAGGAACTGCCACGATCTACTGTTCTGTAAAGCTTTCCTGGAATCCAGACATAGCCTTCGGAGGTGCTCACGAAATCAAGTCCTCCCACAAAATGCCAGTTGGAAATAAATTCGTCCCACGACTTGCCGCCATCTCCGGTATAGTACAAATTCCAAAGCATCTCTTTTGCACCAAGTTGCGCCGTGTTTGAGGTATTGGAAACCTCGGTGCCCCCCAATGCCCACCAGCTGGTAGTAGTAACTGGATCAATTGCGTAAGGATAAAATTTCGTATTGATCTTTTCCCAGGTGCTGCCGGAATCATTGGTCAGTTCGAGAACCGCGGACCCAGGCACTTTGTGATCATTTGCCACAACCACGCCGAAATCAGAAGAAATAAAGTGCCCTTGCATCAAGGACCAGCCCTCGGGTACCGGCACCTGCCGCCAATGAGATCCGTCGGCGCTGAAATATATTTTCGAAGTGGCAAAGGCCATTATCCCCGTGTTGAAGGGATCGATTTGAATTGTCCCATTTGGCACGCGAGACAGCAACTGTTGAAAGCTTGAAGTTTCCACGCTTGAAAGCTCACCTTTGTCGGACAACGCGTAAAGTCCACTTTCGCCACTGAAAATCCCGGCATCCCGATACGGGGGATATACGCGCGCCCATTGGTTTGGAGCCGTCGTAATCCAGAATGACATTCGGCTCGTTGCAACCGAGAAACTTGACGGCCCCCAGGCTGCGAACTGCAAAATGCTCTTCTCCGATTGAATAGGCAAACCGCTCAGCTGGAACTCATTCCAAGTCTTGCCTCCATCTTGCGTTTCAAGAAAGCTTCCTTGGTTCAGTTGGATAAAACCCTGGGAAGCGTTGATGAACTGAAGTTCGTTCACAAAACCACTGGCCGGCAACATTCCAATTGGTTGTGGTTCCGGTCCACTGCCAGGTGAAGGGGATTGTGTTACTTTAGACCAGGTACTGCCGCCATCAACAGTTTCGTAAAGGTATTTCACCTGCGTTCCGGCTCCTGTCGCGGATCCGGCAAGAAGCCAGCCCTGCTTGAGGCTAACAAAACTAAAGGAAGCCGATATCACACTTGGATTCAGGGGGGATGCGATCTTTCCCCAGGTCTTGCCGCCATCTTGAGTATGGAAAATGTACGCATTTGATTGTGAGTTGGCAGGTGACGCTGTTTTCATAACCGCAAATCCAGTTTGCGTATTTAGAAAATCCAACGCCTCGACTTCTCCATTGAAAACTTTGGTCCACGTTTGACCACTATTGCTAGTTTCATAGAGCGCGGAAGACGAAGCGGCCACTCCAGTTTGCGAGACCGCAAAACCTGTTTGTGAATTTGGGAAATTCAATTGCCTGACGGTTCCAGGTATGGCAGCGATCTGATGCCAGCTTTTTCCTTCGTCGAAACTTTTGAATATTACAGACTGATTGTTGTCCAGCTGGCTAGCAAGAATTACTGTCTTAGAAAAAAACAACACCGTGTTAAAATGCTGGATAATACCGGAGCTGTCTACAAGGGACGCCTGTTTTGCACTTGTAAGGTTCAGCTTACCATTGACTTTAGTTACCAGGATCGAAGAACTTGCGACTTGATCAGCTGTGGAATTGTGTCCGCAGGCTGCCATCAAAGTGGCACCGACTATCAAACCAACGACCATCCCCCGTTTGGGCATCAATTCTCTTTCTCGTCGGCTAAATCTGCCTAGAAAATCACACATCTTTATTTTTTAATAAGAATTTACCTGGATGATTGACAACTTTCAGCGTAGTTAGGTATCAATCGAAAAAGACTCGACCCTTCGGACGGCGACGAATTAGGCCGCTTGCCACCGTCAGACACGAGATTCGACACAAAAAAAGTAACGTCATTTGGCAATCTCTGCGTCTTGCTCATGTCAACCGATGCTTTTGGACTATCAGTATCCTCTCAAATGCTGGACAAATTGAGTTATATCGGATAAGGTAAAAAAGATCTGTAATTTCAGCCGTAGCCATATGAGCGCGTCACCTTGCAGATTGTCGGATGAGGTTCCGGCGGGTTTCTCCCTAAACCGCTCTTCGAGCTAATGGCCTCTACCAAGTTCACCGGACTTAGTGGAGGTACTTTTGGGTAGCTTGAACTTGATGCCTGCGGTGGTCCAGGCTGTTCAGGTACTTACAATTCTGATGGGTGCGCCACTTGTTAGCGGTGTTGTCGCAAAGATAGCCGCTGGTCTGCAAGGTCGCAGAGGGCCAAGAATTTTACAACCTTATTACGACTTGGTAAAGCTTTTCAGCAAAGAGACGCTGATCCCGGACAACTCAAGTTGGGTTTTCCTGATTGCGCCAATAATCGCATTCGTCTGCTATCTAACGGTTCCATTATTAATCCCAGTCCTGACGACGTTTGGACTCCCGCTGGGATATATGGGCGATATTCTTGGAGGCGGCTTTATCCTCGCTTTAGCTGGATTTTCGGTTGCCCTGGCTGGGACTGAAACCCGAGCTCCTTATGCCCAGTTGGGTAGTAGCAGAGCAATGACATTTGGTGCGCTCATAGAACCAACCGTTCTTTTCGTAGTATTTGCGGCAGGAATCATTACGGCAACGGATCTTCCCTATTCAATGGCCGCCACAGTCCGGTCGTCGGCTAGCCAGATCGTGCGTCCTGCGCACATTCTTGCAGCGCTGGCCTTTTTCATGGTAGTGCTGACCGATACCGGTCGGATTCCCGTTGAAAGCCATTCCGGAACGCTGGAATTTGGGATGATTGACGAAGGCAGAACCCTGGAACACTCAGGAGCCCCTTTTGCATTATTAAAGTGGGGCTCGGCAATGAAACAACTGATCTTATACACCATTCTTATAGACGTATTCGTCGCCCCGTGGGGTCTTGCAAGTAATACGCGGTTGATATCGGTCTTGATTGCCATCCCGGCACTACTCGTGAAGGCGATTATCCTCGGAACCGTTTTCGCGGTAATCGACAACTCTTTTTCCAAGCTTCGTCTATTCAAAATAACCGAGTTTCTTGCTGCGGCATTTCTACTCGCCGCACTCTCGGTGCTCGTCTTTTACCTTGGAGGTGGGTGATGCACACTCCGGTTCCTTCTGCTTTTACGGGCACCTCAAATATGATCGCTGTCCTAGTCTTACTCACCGAGTTTGGGATGTTCCGAGCCCCCTTGCTCCGGTCCCAACTGAGACTTTACGCTCTCCAATCATTTTTGGTGACCATTCTGGCGGGATTCCTGGCAATCAGTCACCACATTCCCGAACTCTACGCGTTGGGAATAATCTCGTTCGTCTTAAAAGTATTGATTGTTCCATACGTCATCAGGAGATTTCTGGATAGGGCTGAAATTAGCCTTTCCGATGACAGGTCATTGGGCGTAGCATCAATGACACTTCTTGCGATGGCTGTATCGGTTGTCGGATTCTTTACCATGAATTCAATTCACTTTGATTCGGCTGCGCTTCCAACGGCTGCCCTGGATATTTCGATGGCCGTTGTCCTGGTCGCATTCCTACTTGCCATACTTCGTTCCGATGTGGTTTCTCAGGCGATAGGTTTTCTTTCTTTGGAAAATGGAGTGTCGATTGCCAGCATGGTTGTGGCATCGGGACTTCCGCTTGTAATCGATATTGCATTTCTCTTTGACTTACTTGTGGCATCCGTAGTTTTCGGCTTGCTCATGAGGGTCCATCACGCACGTGCAAAGACGCTCTCTACGGAAAATCTAGACAGGCTGAAAGGGTAACAATGGACAAAGTGATGATTGCTATGGCAGCATTACCTTTAGTTGCCTCGCTAATTTCGTGGTTTGCAAGCGCCCGAATTGCAAAGACCGTCTCAATTGGTACCGGATCAATTTCCTTTCTTCTTGCAATTGTGCTTATACCGATTGTCATAAAAGATGGAAGCGCCTCTATCGGCAGCTTTTTCTTCGTCGACCCGCTGTCCCTGGTCTTTTTGATTCCCACGGCGTTCTTGTATTCCGCCACATCGATATTTAGTGCCGGGTACATTCGTGTACCAACGGGAAGCAGCGGAGTAAGGTACATAAAACACTTTCAAGCTGGCCTAAATTTATTTTGCTGGGCGATGATAATGGCCCTGATAGTTAACGGACTGGCCCTCCTCTGGGTAGCAATTGAAATTACGACTGTAATTTCTGCGCTCTTGGTAGCGATCGACGATACCGAGCGAGCAACAGAGGCCGCCTGGAAGTACCTCCTGCTTGCATCGCTCGGACTCGGAATTGGACTGCTCGCAACAATATTCATTTATTATTCGGCCGCAACCGTTTTGGGCCAGTCTCACGGACTGTCTTTTTCCAACCTGCTTGCCGGGTCCTCCGAATTTCCTCATCAAGTGGTTCGGTTGGCATTTGTCCTTGCCGTGGTGGGCTATGGTACCAAGGTCGGGTTTTTCCCGGTCCACACGTGGCTGCCTGATGCACACTCTGAGGCCCCGACTCCAGTTTCAGCGCTGCTTTCTGGTTCACTGTTGTCAGTGAGTTTTTACGCCATCCTTCGCTTTTTTCAAATAACTGAACGGTCAGTAGGCAAAGCCTTTCCTCAGAATGTGCTACTTATATTTGGACTGGCAACCCTCTTGATCGCAGCACTTTACCTAATCAGTCAGCGTGATGTGAAGCGTCTCCTCGCATACTCAAGCATTGAACACATGGGGATTCTCGCGATAGGGATGAGTTTCTCCGCGCCGATTGCCGTATTCGGCGTACTTTTGCATGTCATAGCCCATGCATTTGCAAAAGGAGGAGCATTTTTCGGCGCCGGCTCGTTGCTGCGAAAGTTCCAAACAAAAGACCTGGCCAAAATCACAGGGGGAATTGGTCTTTTGCCTGCCACTGGTCCGATGTTTGTTCTTGCCATCCTGGCATTGTCAGCCATGCCTCCATTTGGAATTTTTCGAAGTGAATTTCTTATAGTGATGGGAGGACTTCAGAGCCACAATGACGTGGCAGCCGCGACATTGGTGGTTCTTATAACGTTGGCGTTTTTTGGACTCACCTACTACGTTACCCAAACAATGCTCACCCCCGCCGCCGAACCTATTCATAGCCCCGTTGTTGGTGAACCAAGTTTCTATATTGTCGCCGCCATGGGACTGTGTCTGGTTGGACTGGTCATTTTAGGGATACATCCACCGGGGCAACTGGTGACGCTTCTCAACCACGCCGCCAACGAACTCGAGGTGCTTTGATGGCAACTTCTATTCAGTCGAGCACAGTCGCGGCCGACCGCTTTGTTAACGCTGTAGAGTCAGACCTACGGAGAGAAGGACGGCTCGGCGCCCTATTTGCCGTACCTTTCCAAGGCGGAACCCGACTTAGTGCAATTTTAAGTTCCTTCGGAGCTTTCAAGATCATAAGTTGCAACATTGAACCTGGTCACGGCACGTACCCCGCACTTAGTGCAATTACACCCGCAGCGAATTGGTACGAAAGACAGATATTCGACCTTCATGGGCTAATGCCGGCGAACTATCAAAGTCTCGATCCACTCGTAATCCGCAAAGGCCTCGAATCAGACCCCACTTACAAACCGGACGAGGATCTTTCTGAACGTCGACCAGATCTCTCAGAACCTTCGGTGGAAGGTGAGGGACTTTTTAAGATTCCTCTCGGACCAGTAAGGTCGGGCATATTCGAATCTATCGAATATGTAATCGAAACTCCCGGAGAGGAAATTCTCCATGTCGAACCCCGTCCCTTTTACAAGCACCGGGGTATCGAGAACAATTTTTCGGGAAGATCTTTCGGAGAAGGGGCCTTGCTTGCCGAACGCGTCGAAGGCGTCTCTTCCGTTGCACATGCGATCGCGTATTGCCAGGCAATTGAACAGCTTTCAGATTCTGAAATTTCCCCTCAGGCACAACTTGTCAGAGTGATTCACGCCGAACTCGAGAGGATCGCTAACCACCTTGAATCAATGGTCCGACATTGTGAAGCAGCGGCCCAGGCAGTTGCATTCGCAAGATTTAGTTTTTATAAAGAACAGATCATGCGATTGCGCGCTGACATTTGCGGACACAGATTCTCAAGAGGAGTCGTTTCACCCGGCGGAGTGACAATTCCCACCACCCTCGACCTGAATGCAGTCTCAAAACGGATTTCAAAGCTGGAGGCTGATATAGATTCCAGCGTAAACCTCCTCATGAAGACGGCATCATTTCTTGATCGATTGCGGGGAACCGGAGTAATAACTACTAAGCAATCACGGCTATTTGGCACCTTGGGCCCAGTGGCACGTGGATCTGGCCTCTTGGAGGACACCAGATCCTCTCATCCCTACAGTGCTTACCGACATTTGGGTTTCGTACCAGTAAGGGAAACTTCCGACGGGGACGCGCTCGCCCGCCAGAATGTGAGAATAGACGAAATAGCCGGCTCATTCCATTTACTCAAGCAAGCACTAGATGGTCTTGGCGATTTAAAAACTCCTGGAGATGAATGGCGAATAAAACTAAACATTCGCGACGGAGAATCGCTTGGCTGGGCTGAGGCTTCCCAGGGCGAAGTACTTTACCTGGTAATAGTTGACTCAGGTCGTCTGAAAACCGTCAGACAGCGCTCTGCCTCTTTTCATAATATGTCCGTCTTTTCGTCGGCATTTCCAAAGGACATAACGACAGATTTTGCGTTTATTGAGGCCAGCTTCGGCCTCTCTGTTGCGGGGGTGTCAGGCTAATGCCATGGGTATTAAAGGGTATATCTGATGGAATACTAACCTCAAAATATCCGAGAAAGAGCGACGGATACGGTGAGACCTGGCGTGGCTCGATTAAGATATCTCCCAACAATCTTGGGCTTGACCTGTCGCATGTGGCCAAGTCCTGTCCGACTAACGCCATCAATATTGAGCAGACGCACCCGCAGGTTGACTTGGGACTCTGCATTTTATGTGGAAACTGCATAGATCTATGCGGGGATATCTTCTCCTTTCAGCCAGACTTCGAATCCGCGAAATTAGACAGGGATCTTCTCGTTGTTCCTGAGACCGTTGAGGATCGGGAGAGGCTCCGGGCAGTCAGAGCAGCTCTTTACTTGAGAGTCAGAACCCTTAGGCGCTCCATTGCTATCCGCCACGTCGATTGCGGTTCGGACGGTTCGGAGGAATGGGAAATTTCCGCGTTGACCAATCCCATATACGATGTGCAGCGGCTGGGAATCACCTTCACCGCATCACCGCGCCATGCCGACATTCTTCTCGTTACCGGATCCGGATCGACTGGAATGATCGACTCGCTCAAGGAAACCTATCTGCAGATGCCACACCCTAAAGCTGTGATTGCAGTTGGCACCGATGCAATCAGTGGAGGAATGCATAGAAACAGCGCTTCTACCGCCAAAAATGGAGTCGACGGACTCATCCCGGTGGATGTATATGTTCCTGGCTCGCCACCGAGTCCTTTTGGAATTCTTTACGCAATATTGTTGGCGGTTGGAACGATCTCCAATCGAGGTAAGCCGTGTTAATAAGTTCGGTCTTCGAGATAGCACTGCTTTTTCTCGTTGCCGCAATCGCGACCGATCTACTGTTTGGCCCATCGCGAAGATATCTGCGCGGCCTTCCGTATGTTTTCGGGGCGGTTGGATCGGCTCTCAATCTGGCGGTGGGAATCTCGGTACTAATGAGTGGTCCACTAATTATCAACTTTGGGTCGCTCTTTGGTATCGGCACCACCGCACTAGTCATAGACAACTTGACAGCGCTTTTTCTTATCTGGCTCCTTGGCCTGGCATTTCTTGTTTCGATATTCTCGGTATTTTGGATCAACAAGGCATCCAGTCCCCGCAGAAGAGGGCTTGCAACCGGCTACATTCTTCTGCTCGGGTCTGTAGTGGTTATATTAAGTGCACGAGATGCCTTCACCTTCATCTTTGCCTGGGAATCTCTAACGCTTGCGTTTTTCATCCTTACTTCAGCTACCCGCCAGTCGAAAATCCAGGCGCAGGAATCGTGGCTGACTCTGGTAATCCAGAAAATAGGCGGGGCATCTATTCTTGTTGGCTTTCTACTTCTGGCAGGAAAGTCAGGCACACTTTTATTCTCTGACTGGCGGATTCTGCAAACAGGTTCAGTGCACGATATTGCCTACGGCCTAATTGTACTGGGATTTGGTGCCAAACTTGGCATAGTTCCGTTACAAGGGTGGATGCCAGATGGGTATTCGATAGCGAGCGGGCCCACAAGGGCTGCCATGGCTGGGATTGCTGCAAATGTGGCAGTGTACGGGCTATTGCGTTTTTTTGCCATCCTTGGCAGACCTCCGGTGTGGCTGGTGGTGGGGGTTCTGCTACTGGGTGGAGCAACCGCGATACTCGGAATTGCCTTTGCGGGTGTGGAAAGACGTCTCAGTAAATTGATTGCTTATTCAAGCGTTGAAAATGCCGGAATAATCTTCACGGCATTTGGAGTTGCACTTGCAGGTGCGGCAACCAACGACAAGATGCTCATCGCACTGGGGCTATTAGCAGCAACTCTGCATTCCATAGCTCACTCAATTGCAAAATCGACTCTTTTTATATCTTTAGTCAACATTGAGTCTGAGGCTAATTCAGATGATATAGAGCACATGAGTGGAATCGGAAAAACACTACCGTACTCCGGAATATCATTCACTATAGGCGCGCTCACCCTGGCCGGACTTCCGCCCACTATAGGTTTCGTCTCCGAATGGCTGGTGCTCGAGTCTTTAATGCAGGAGTTTCGTATTTCCAGCCTTGCAATCAGGCTTGCCCTGCTGGCTGCCGGAGCTCTGGTGGCTCTGACCTCAGGCCTGGCCGCTCTGGCATTCCTGAGAGTTATTGGCCTGGTTCTGCTAGGCAAGCCCAAGGCAGACACCAAAGGACCAGGGGAAAGACTAATTCCAAAAGCCGTCATGCTGATAATGGCAGGCTCATGCTTTGCAATCTCAATCGTAACGCCGTGGGAAATTCGTTTCGCTGCCTCCAGCCTTTCTCCTATCATCCCAAAGCTTCTAGTCGACGGCGCGCTTCACTCACCGTGGGTTATTCAGCCAGTATTTTCAAACTTCTCCATTCTGTCCCCGTCTTGGCTTTTCATTGCGATGCCATCCCTATTCGCCGGAGTTCTGTTCCTCACCTTGCTGGCCTCCAAAGGCCGATACTTCAAGGCAAGGAGGGTACCTCCTTGGCACAGTGCCACAATATGGGTGGAGAGAAATGCTAGCTATACGGCATTCGGATTTACAAATCTGC
>JABEUP010000259.1 GCA_013044365.1 Acidimicrobiaceae bacterium | reverse complement strand
TTAGCGCCAACTCAATCACCGAACAAAATGTCACACCCCGGTGCCATAATTGACTTCCAGGGCGTGACTTTTGTCGTTATGACAGGGTTAGTTTTGTCGCTAACCCTTGGTACCCGGGGCGGGATTCGAACCCGCACGCCTTGTGAGCAGAGGATTTTGAGTCCTCCGTGTCTACCATTCCACCACCCGGGCAAGCGCATTATCTTCAGCTCAGATTACTTGCAGTCGACCAAATCACTCTAGCTCCACCATAATCAAAGTCGATCATATGCAATGGCTGCGAAGATTTTAAAAAATAATTCAATTAATAATGTAACTATTTCACGCTCCGTTGAGTCTAAGTATCAATACTGTAACGAATTGCGTCGGTTCTTAGCGGAGGGTGGAGAGACTATGTTGCAAACCCAAGCTGATATCATATGTGATTGCTACAGATGTCTGAGTTTGGAAATGAACTCGCCGCTCGTCACAGCCGGAATAATAAGTTGATAGCGTTCACTTTCCCCGGACAAGGATCTCAGAGACCTAATATGGGGGCACCCTGGATAGATCACCCCTCCTGGGAACTTGTCAAGGATGCCAACGAGGCAACGGGCCGAGACATTGGAGACCTTCTACTCAATGCCGATGCGGAAGACCTGTCTGTAACCAGAAATACACAACTTGTAACCTTTACGATGTCCATGGTCATTTTGGATGCCATCGAACGCCTTGGCGTTTCTCCAGCCATATGTGCCGGTCACTCGCTGGGCGAGTATGGTGCGCTGGTTGCATCCGGTGCTATTTCCTTTGAAGCGGGCGCCAAATTGGTATCAGAGCGTTCCGAAGCCATGCAAAGTGCAGCACAGGAATACCATGGTGCAATGGCAGCCCTGCTCGGCATATCAGATGCAGACGCTGAAGCGGCCTGCCAGGAAGCTGGAGACAGTGTCTGGGTCGCCAACTACAACGCACCTGGCCAGGTAGTCATAGCCGGGCTGTCCGACGCCGTAGCCGTAGCAAGTGAGATCGCAAGATCAAAAGGTGCTAAAAAAGTCATGAACATTCCCGTCAAGGGCGCCTTTCACACTCCATACATGAACTCAGCACGCCAACGGCTACGCAAGGCTCTTTCAGACACAAGGTTCTACGATCTTGAAGTTCCAGTGGTGGCAAATGTCGATGCCATGCCGCACCAAAGGGCGTCTGAATGGCCACTACTGCTTGCTACTCAACTCACGTCACCGGTCAAATGGACGCAATCACTTGCCAAACTCGCCGAAATGGGCACTAAAACGCTGGTCGAAGTTGGAACGGGTGGGGTTCTCACTGGACTCGCAAAGCGCACCGTGGCTGATTTGGACGCAATATCTGTAGCCACTCCCGACGACCTGGACAAATTAGTTCTGCTAATTTCGTCGCAGAGTTCTCTAAGCCCCCCGGTGGAACCACATCAGGGCGAACACCTGTATATCTCGGAAAGAATGGTTGTGGCTCCTCAAGCAGGGATTTTTGAGCCATCGAGTGCTCTCACTGAATCGTTTCAATCTGCAACCGAACATGCCATTCTGGCTAGCATTAGCGTTGGTCAGACCATAGGCACGATTTCAGGCTTCGAAGTTCGGTCTCCTTTTGGCGGGGAACTTATGGGCATGATCGCAATGTCCGGCGAACGCGTAACAATTGGACAGCCTATCGCATGGCTACGAATAATAAGGGAATCATGACAACACGTGGATCACGTATCACTGGTTGGGGAACTGCCCTACCGAACCAGGTCGTTACCAACGCAGATTTTGAGGCTCGGCTCGATACATCTGACAAATGGATAATGGAGAGAACGGGCATAAAAGAACGGCGCTTTGGCGGAACCACTGCTTCCCTGGCAGCTGAAGCTGGGAAAAATGCATTGGAGTCGGCCGGACTCCTACCGAGCGAGATTGATCTGTTGGTGTTATCGACTACCACGCCTGATTTGACTACACCTGCGACCTCGTCGATAGTTCAAGACCTTATAGGTACCAAAGGCGGGGCTTTTGACCTGAATGCAGCGTGCGCAGGATTTGTGTATGCAATGGTTGTCGCGGGTGGAATGATCAAAATGGGAAATAATCGTATCCTGGTAATCGGGTCCGATACCCTTTCGAAGATCACGGACCAGAATGACAGATCCACTGCTGTCCTATTTGGCGATGGAGCTGGGGCCATTGTCATGGAAGCCAATCCAGCCGAAGACAAAATACTCTCATACGACCTTGGTGTCGATGGCTCAGCAGTACCGATTCTCTACTGCAATCACGGCGGCTATATGACCATGGAAGGTCGGGAGGTTTTCAAAAAAGCAGTCAGGGTGATGGTGGAATCGGCCCGAAATGTGCTTGAACAGGCGAAACTTACCAGCGATGATATTGCCCTCATGGTACCTCATCAGGCAAATCTTCGAATTATCGAAGCGGCTAACCAACGTCTGGGAATATCGATGGACAAAACTGCCATAGTTCTTGATAAAACAGGAAACACCTCCTCGGCATCGATTCCGCTGGCGCTCTCGGACGCTGCAGATAACAACCGAATAAAGGAGGGCGACAACATCCTGTTTTGCGGATTTGGCGCCGGTATGACCTGGTCGAGTGCCATAGTTCGCTGGAGCAAATCATGACCAGAACTGTTCTCGTCACAGGCGGTGCCAAGGGTGTCGGTTATGCCACCGCGTCCATGTTCATAAAAGCAGGCCATAAAGTAGCGGTGACATACAGGAATAATGATGTCCCCGCTGATCTAGTCCACAACGGTGCACTGGCGATCAAGTGCGATATTTCCGATTCCAGCCAAATAGCAAACATCTTTCCTCAGGTAGAGGAGGCATTTGGACCGGTCGAGATCCTGGTGGCAAATGCCGGGATGACCAAGGATACCCTGATGCTTCGAATGAGCGAAAACTCGTGGAACGAAGTCATTCAGACAAACCTTACCTCCGCCTACCATCTGACAAAACTCGCACTTCCAAAAATGGTTAAAGGCCATTGGGGACGATTAATTTATATCTCGTCTGTGGTAGCCCAGATGGGGGTAGCCGGCCAGGTAAATTATGGGGCCTCTAAGGCTGTCTTGATCGGACTCGCTAGATCTCTTGCGCGTGAGATCGCATCTCGCTCGATCACCGTAAATGTTATCGTACCGGGCGCAATCGACACTGATATGTTAAACGTCCTTGGCCAGGAAAAGGTGAATCTGATGATAAATCAGATCCCAATGCAAAGAGCAGCTGCGCCAGAAGAGATCGCCGCAGCAATTGAGTTCCTTGCTTCCGAACAGGCTTCGTATATTACCGGGGTTGTGCTGCCGGTTGACGGAGGTCTAGCAATGGGCTTTTAGAACCGATGAGATAGAAGACTGGATGTAATCCGGTATGACCTAAACCTTGCCGTTAAAGCCATCCAAATGGCTGAACCTATAATTAACTATGAAAGGAAGAAAATGGACGATCAAGCTACTTTTGAAAAGTTTCGCAGTTGTGCTGTGGAGGTGTTAGGCGTTGAGCCTGAACAAGTCACCCTGGAAGCCAGGTTTGCTGAGGATCTCGATGCGGACTCGCTCGATCTCGTGGAGTTGGTGATGGCGCTCGAAGAGGCTTTTGACATTACTGTTGAGGAATCTGAGCTTGATGGTGTTGAAACGGTTGCCGGTGCGTATGCGCTAGTTACGGTGAAACTGTAATGAAGCTCACCTGGGGTCCGTCTGGTCCAAGTGACGGAATCGAAGCACCTTACAAGGTAGCTATTACTGGAATTGGGGCAGTTACCTGCGTCGGTATCGGTAAGGACGCATTTTGGAAAGGGATCTCCCAGGCTGAGGTCACAGGTGACCGACACATTCTTGATTTCGAGCCTTCTACCTGGCTAAACCCGAAAGAGATTCGCCGGACTGACAGATACAATCAGTTTGGCATCGCAGCGGCCGATCTGGCACTCGCCGACGCCGGGGAGTTCCACGTGGATCCAGCGATGGTTGGCATCATGATGGGCACTGGAGTCGGAGGCCTTGAGAGTCTCGAAAACCAAGTCGTCCTACAGTATGAAAAGGGTGCCAGCAGGGTAAGCCCCTTCCTCGTTCCCTTGATGATGGCTAATGCGAGTTCGGCGTCACTTTCAATGCGATACGGGTACCATGGCCCTTGCGAGACCACTGTGACTGCCTGCGCAGCTGGTGCACATGCGATTATAAGGGCAGCCAAGACCATTGCCTCGGGAAGATGCAAAGTCATGCTGGCAGGAGGTACCGAGGCGGCACTAACCTCGACTGCATACGCTGGATTTGTAAATATGACTGCAATGTCCAACGTAAATATATCAAGGCCCTTTGATAAGGACCGCGATGGATTTGTTATGACGGAGGGCGGCGCAGTCCTAGTTTTGGAAGAACTTGAATTCGCAAAAGCCAGGGGTGCGAAGATCTATGCCATTATTGCTGGCTCGGGATCCAATGCGGACGCATTCCACATTACTGCACCCGCTCCTCATGGAGTTGGAGCAGCTAGTTGCATGAAACTCGCCCTTGAGGATTCCGGAATTCAACCCAACGAAATCGTTCATATAAACGCGCATGGCACCTCTACCCCACTCAATGACCTCTCGGAATCGGAAGCAATTATTTCAATATTTGGACCTGATGCTCCCCCAACGACCTCCATCAAAGGTGCCCTTGGACACGCGCTTGGTGGAGCTGGGGCGCTAGGTATAGCGGCAGCGGCCTTGACGATTGAGAATGGCTACATCGCTCCAACCGCAAATACCAAAAACATTGATCCCGATATACACCTTGATATAGTCATAAACGAACCACGCAAAATGAGTGCCGGTCCGGTAATCTCGAATTCATTTGGATTTGGAGGTCATAACAGCTCGATTGTGCTCGTACCGCCGGAATAGTGACTATAAACTCGCATAAAGGGAGGCCTTATCAACCGGCCTCCCTTTATTATTTGACGTATAAGCACTGAAAATCTGTCTCTTGTGGTCATCCCGTCACAACATATGTTCGGGCCGGAACTAGGCTGTATAGCAATATCAACGTTCTCACGGGAAAGAATGCGCACGACAAACAACAGTTATAGAATGTCTCCTTCCGACAAGACATTCGGAGCCTTTTCGAACCAACCACCGTGGCTGATAGACCCTCAGCAATTGGAGTGGCTGGATGCAATAGATTCCATTCGCGTCACATCGAGGCAGGAGGTGCCGGAACTCCTAAGAAAGAGGCGCCTTCCCCCGGGATTACGGGTAACGACCACCGCCTACTATCTGGGAAAGGCAGTCGGAGCATGGCGGCTATTTGATCAAAAGCAATCCCGCAGTTATTCGCGCTCCGGCCTGGCACGTCGCCTCCGGACCGCATTTGAAGCGCTTGGACCAACATACATCAAGCTGGGCCAGATCATCTCCAGCGGGGAAGGACTATTTCCGCCGGAATTGGTAAACGAGTTCAAAATGTTGCGGGATCAAGTCAGCCCGGAGTCATTCAATCTCGTAAGGTCAACTATTGAGAACGAACTTGGCCAGGAGCTCGAGGAGCTTTTCTCGGAATTTGATCAAACCGCGCTAGCCGCAGCCTCTATAGCCCAGGTTCACATTGCCAGACTCAGGACAGGCGAAGAAGTCGTGGTGAAGGTGCAACGTTCCACTATCGACCGGGCGATCCGTGAAGACCTAGCCGCAATGAGTTGGTTTGCCCCTGCACTTGTGGGAAGAATTCCAGTCACCTCCCTCGCCAATCCCCCATCACTGGTGGAAGTCTTCGCGGAGACGATTGTGGAAGAACTTGACTTCCGACTCGAGGCTGCCAACATGTTGGATATCGCCAGAATACTTGTCCAGACTAACCAAACCGCATTGGTTGTTCCCAGACCTCATCCAAAGTACGTTACCCGCAAAGTTCTCGTTATGGAGAGACTTTCTGGTTACGCCTGGGATGACGTTACCGGAATGCGGAATGTCGGAATTGATACTTCGGAAGTAATTCGGGCAGGAATGATTGCGTTCATGGAGGGAGCGATGATATTTGGGATATTCCACGGAGACCTCCATGGTGGAAATCTCCTGGTACAGCCCGATGGTGTGGTCGCACTCCTAGATTATGGGATGACGGGCAGGTTAAGTGAAGCAAAACGGCTCGCGTTTCTCCGTCTGCTTATGGGAGGAACAATCAACGATGTGCGCATGCAGGTGACAGCCCTGCGTGATCTGGGTGCACTGCCGGTTGATACCGAAATCGAAGAGGTAATCAGTGACCTTGGGTTAGACGGGCCTCCAATTGACCCGACAACACTCACTCCCGAGGAACTAAGTGCCCAAGTCCGCGAGATAACCAAGGCTTTGCTGGGCTATGGAGCAAAAATGCCCAAGGAGCTGATGCTTTTTATCAAGAACATGCTGTTTCTCGATTCATCCATGCCAAAGTATGCTCCCGATGTCGACATCTTTGCCGAGATAACTTCCTTGGCAACCTACTTTGCAACCAAGCATGGTGCAAAAATTGCCAGCGATGTCGGTATCGATCCCAGAAACATACCGGTGGACCTCGAGGGAGTCAGAGGGTCACTGGGACTTGACAGTTCTGTACAGCAGATAACCTACCAAGAACTGCATGAAAGGCGCGAGGTGATACGAAAGAGAATGCAAAACCGCGCCAAAGCGAAGAAAAGGGTCTTCGCGGGCTTTCGGAAAAGATAGCTATCCTCGCTCTAACTCTTAGGCCGGGGCTACTAGCCCCTCCGGAATTAACTTACCACCCAACAACATGAAGAACCCGTTCTTATACCCCACCTGGTATACTAGACAGAGAGCTTAATTAACAGAATAGGTGAGGTCAACAAGTGGCATTTTCCAAAACGATCAATATGCCCCTCGATCAGGCAAAAACTGCGATTACGGACTCCCTCAAAACCTTCGGTTTTGGCGTGCTGACAGAGATCGACGTTGCTGCCACATTAAAATCAAAAATCGGCGTCGATAGAGAGCCACTAGTAATCCTTGGAGCTTGTAATCCCAAACTTGCGAACGAGGCGCTCAATGCGGACGTGTCATTTTCGCTTCTAATGCCCTGCAACGTCGTGCTTAGGAAAGATGGAAGTGGTACCAACATTTCGATCATTGATCCCCATGATCTAATTACCGACTCTCAGATGCAGCCTTTGGCAGACGAGGCAGCGGCGCTGTTGACAAAAGCTCTGGATCAAATGGACTAAAATTCGATTACATTCAAAACTGCTCAAAATATTTGAAATGTAACTTACATGACGTAAATGAACCATGTTTTCATAATTGGGCAGCAGGGACGCTGAAGAAGTTAACCCACGTTCCGGAACAAGGCAGCTGCGGTTATTAGCTACGAACGCAAATATCAAGTACGCCAGGCGAAACCTACCACTCAAGGTCTAGACATCTCAAGATCTGTGATTCTCGCATATGGTACCCCGAGGCCGGCAAGCAAATGCAATTCGCTGCCCGTCAGTACTATTTACACAGCTGACCCTGCGCCAGGCGGTAATTGACGACTTCGATGTTCATGCTACCGCTCAAAGTTCAAACAGACGACAGCCTAGATAATCGCGTCGATACCTTTACGAAGCTCACTGATGAATTCGAAGGCGGACTGCGGTCCTCCGCCTTGCAACAATCTTCGTACCAATGCCGACCCTACAATAACTCCATCAGAAACCCGCGAAACCTGCACTGCCTGTTCGGCGTTTGAAACACCCACGCCGACGAGTACCGGCCTAGTGGTGCACTCCTTGAGCCTGTGCGCAATCTCCGAGGCTGAATCGGCAAGAGAGGCGCGCTCACCGGTGACGCCCATGAGTCCGACACCATACACAAATCCCCGTGAACTTACAGCGCTTCTTGTAAGCCTTTCCGGTGAAGTGGATGGAGCTGCAAGCAAAACGTTGTCAATCCCATTTTCCGCAGCCATCATGATCCAGTCCCCGCCCTCGTCAAGCTGCAGATCCGGAATAATTGAACCTGAAACACCGCTATTGGCCAACTCCCTGGCAAACCGCTTGTGTCCGGCATGATGAACAATGTTGTAGTAGGTCATCACCGCAATTGGTACCGCAAACGAATTCCTGCGCAGTTCCGACAAAATTGCAGAAGGGGTTATTCCACCATCGAGGGCCCTTTGAGATGCCTCCTGGATGATTGGGCCATCCATGATCGGGTCGGAAAACGGAATCCCCACCTCTACCGCATCGGCACCCGCCTCAATAATCGCATGGATGGTTTCAATCCAGTCGCCTAAACCACCACTTATATAGGGAACTAGCAGTTTTCGGCCACCGTCCCTCTTCTCGGTAAGTGCCTTTTCCAACATACCCAAGGTTTGATTTGCCACTAGTTGTTTTCTCCCAGCATCATCGCAACTGATTCTGCATCCTTGTCCCCACGACCAGACATTGTGATAAGAACCGACGACCCCAGTGGGATTGTCTTACCGGCCTCGCGTATCACGTATGCGATAGCATGTGCGGGTTCAAGCGCAGGGATAATCCCCTCTAGCCTCGAAAGAGACTGCAGTGCCTCAAGCACTTCACTGTCATGGGCAGTCGCGTAAGACGCCCGACCAATCGATGCCAGGTAGGAATGTTCCGGCCCAACACCAGGATAGTCAAGCCCAGCTGAAATTGAATGAGCCTCTTGAACCTGGCCCACGTCATCCTGCAATAGATTGGAAAGGCTCCCATGTACTACTCCGGGTATACCCCGGTTTATAGCTGCGCCACCCTCTGGTTCCACGCCGATCAACTTGGAGCGGGTATCTACAAACCCTACAAATGTACCGGCTGCATTTGAACCTCCCCCAACGCAGGCGACCACATAATCGGGCACATCGCCGTCGAGAATCTGCCTCATCTGCACCAAGGCCTCATCGCCAATAATCCGTTGGAACTCCCTAACCATATAGGGATATGGATGTGGACCCATGACAGATCCGATGCAGTAGTGGGTAGTATCGACGCTGGCAACCCATTCGCGCATCGCCTCATTAATGGCATCCTTCAAAGTACGTGATCCAGAAGTCACAGAAACCACTGAAGCCCCTAAGAGCTTCATTCGAAAGACGTTGAGAGCTTGACGGGCTATGTCAATCTCGCCCATATAGACCACACATTCAAGTCCTAACAACGCGGCCGCAGTCGCGGTTGCTACACCATGCTGGCCAGCGCCGGTTTCCGCGATAATCCGGCTTTTGCCCATGCGCTTGGTGAGGAGAGCCTGGCCAATGACATTGTTTATCTTATGACTGCCAGTGTGAGCCAGATCCTCCCTCTTCAAAAATACCCGGACTCCCAGCCAATCCGAAAAACGCTGCAGTTCGGTCACTGGCGTCGGGCGGCCTGCATAATCCCGGAGTATACGTTGGTATTCATTTTTGAACTCGGGATCTGACCAGGCCTCGGTGAACACCTTCTCGAGCTCGAAACAGGCCGGTATCAATGATTCCGGTACGAACCGTCCCCCAAACTCTCCGAATCGTCCAGATGACGATGGCGCACCCATGATGCTCAAAGCTCTTCCTCCCAATCGAAAACCCCGTCGCGAGGTCTTTCAAGAATCGCCGTTTTCTGTGCGATCAAGTCCCCAAGGAACGGATTGACACCGGAATATGAATCGTCGCTCACTCCGTGAATCTCAGATAAGCCAGCCCTTGACCTTGAAATGAACGCCCTAAGCTTAGTAGGATCTTTCTTCCCGGGCTTGGCCTCTACGCCCGAGGAGACATCGACTCCAAACGGTCTCACCATGCGGATCGCGCTACCGACGTTATCGGGATTCAATCCACCTGCCAAAATTAAACGGACGTTACCGGA